>JAFCFQ010000001.1 GCA_017608545.1 Candidatus Aenigmatarchaeota archaeon | reverse complement strand
CAGGCTTATCTTCAACACCAAGTAGCCCTGTTGGTTATGTTCCTGATGTTGAATACAAGTTTCAAGTAACTGTTAAAGATGCAACATTAGTTGATGTTTGGTTCGAATCGAATTATACTGGAACAATGAAAAATTATTACTATGATTCAGATCCTCCTGTTCAAAATTCGTCTGGAACTTTCTGGATAATAATAAAAGATTTAGGTGCTGGAAAGTTCTCTTATAAATGGCATGCAAAAGATGACTTAAACGATGAAAGTTCTACAGACTTCTTTAATTATGAAATATTAAAAATGAGTCCTCTGGTAATGGAAATATTGCCTTCAACGAACATAAGAGAAGGAACTCAAGTTACAGCAACATGCTATTCAATTAATCCATTAGAAATTTCAAGTTCTGATTTCAAATTTTACAAAGATTCTGAATTAATAGAAAATATAAGTTCTTCAACAAGGATGGATACTTTCTTGTTAAGTGTGGGAACTTATAATTTTACTTGCAACACAAGTGGAACAGCAAATTACACAAACCAAAGCATAACAAAAACTATAATTGTTTTAGCGGCACCTCCTCCAGAAAGAGAAAACATAACAGGAGAACTTAAAATAATGAACTTAAATTTTCCATCAATAAAAGCTGGAGAAAGTGTGGAAGGTAGTTTTGATTTAGTAAATGAAATGACAAAAAATATCTTTAACATAACAATAAATTTGAAAGGAATTTCACAAGATTGGTACACAACAACTCAGCCTTCTTATATTTATGGTGGAGAAACAAAAGAAGTAAAAATAAACTTTAGTATTCCAATAGATGCAGAAGCAAAAAATTATCCTATAACAATAAATGTTATTGGGAACACTTCTGATGGAAAAATTGTAACTGCTGAAAAAAATTCAGAAATTAAAATAACTGCTTTAATTCAAAACAGACCACCATCACTTTTTATGGGCTATACCAATTTAACAAGCAAAGGAGCAGAAGCAACATTTTCTCTTGAGTGGTCTGATGATAATGGTTTGTCAGGCTATATTTTTTCTTCAAATGATTCGGGAGTATGGAAAAATGATTCTTGGACTCCATTAACAGGAAGTAACGGATGGATTAATATTACAAAAACTCTCAATTCAAGTAGTGGTGTGATTGCTTGGAAAATATATGCAAATGATACAAATAATGAATGGTCAGTCTCTGATGAATATATCGTTAAAGTGACAAAAACTGAATTTAATATGTTTTTTGTTGTAATTGTTTTAGTGGTTGTAATTGTTTTAATATTTGTAATTTTTATTGAAAGGAAGAGAAAAACTGAAGAAGTTGAATATGTTTATAGTAAAGATGAGTTAAATGAAAAGAAAACTTAGCATTTTGTTGCTATTTTTATTTGGTATTTTATACTCTATTTATTTATCTTTTGAGGGAGGACTTTTTATTGGCTTTATTTTTATTTTAATTACAATTGGTATTACAACAACAATCTATATACTAGATAAAAAAATTAATTACAAAATAATAGTTTATATTTGGATAGCAATCGTGACAATTGCTGTATTAACATTTATTTCAGTAGGCATTTTTCAAATGATAGAGTTGTTTAGAAATCCATTAAAATTTATATAAACTAAAGTTTTTTTAATTCATCCAAAGCTTTTGAGCTTATCTTTATTTCCTTTTCTTCAAATATTTTTGAAATAGCTTTAGATAATTCAGCTTCTGTTATTTCTTCTCTCAATTCTTTAATAGATCTAGATAAATTTTCTTGAAGCTTAAGGTTTATTGACTCCAGTTTCTCATTTAATTCTTGTATCAATTTCTCGTTCCTTTCAAATCTCTTTATTAATGCATCTATAAGTTCGTTTGTTATAGTTTTTTTAAGTTTAATGCTTCTTTCTTCATATTTGTTAATGTAGTCTTTTATTATATCCATTTGATTTTTTAGTGTTCTTAATTGTGACCTTATAATCGTTTCAAAGTCTTCTTCCATACGTTTCACTTTTTCTTTCTTGCTCTTCGCTTTCAATTAGTTTTAATATGGATTTATCTATCTGACTTTTAGTTTTCAAAGAATTCACTGAAACCTCCAGATTTCTTAATTTATTTTCAATCTCTTTTAAAGTGTTTTCCTCTTTAGATTGTTTGAGTTTTTCAATATCGGATTTTATTCTTTTTATGTCATTTTCAATTTTTTCAAATTTTTTCGTGATAGAAGATACCAACTTATTTAAGAACACATTTAACTCAATTTTTTCTTCCATAGATTAAAAATAGGAGCCAAATTTTAAATACTTAACTTAAAACGCACTACAAATTAACAAATTTCATATTTTCCGTGAGCTAAATCTAAACAAAACTGTCTTATGTTTGATAACTCTTTTTCAATAACCTCATTAATCTCTTTTCTCACTTCACTAACAGAACCAGAATTCATTATAACTTGTGCAGCAGCAATTTTTGGCTTATTAATAGGACTTCCAATTTGGCTCAAAAGCCAAATATAAATTTCTTTTATACCACCAACATTTTTGTAAACTTCATTGGCAATTCTATGACTCAAAAGATTGTATATTTTCCCAACATGACTAACTGGATTCTTTCCAGCAGCTGCCTCATTGCTAACAGGTCTATTCAATGGTATTAGACCATTAACTCTATTTCCTCTACCAACTTGCCCACAATCAGCATCTTCTGCACAAGTTCCAGTAACAGTTAAATAACAGCCATTTATACCTCTTCCTTTAGCATCTAAAGTATTCAAGAAAACAAAAGTTCTAATATCAGTTTTGTTAATAACAAAATTTTTAATTTCTTCAATCAATTCTTCTTTTTTTCTAAAATAATCATTCTCGCTTTCGACAAATCTATCAACCAAAGGCATCGCTATTGTCAAATGTAACTCTCCATTACTTCTCAAACCCATTACTTTTATATCTTCCCCTGATTCCGGAAATCTTTTTTTAAAACTTTTATCATTCAGAAATTTCTCTGTATTCAAAACTATTTTTTCAGTTTCTGTTAACGGAGCATAACCAACTGCTGCTGATGTATCATTTGCTCCAAGAATTTCTCCTTTTCTAAAAAATATATCTCTGAGAGCAGCAGAACCTCTTTTTAATTCAACTTGATACTTTACATCATTTTCAGGGTCAACAAATCTTAGATTCTCTTTAAACCATTTTTTTGCAGTATCAACAGCAATTTCAGAGACAGGGATCGATTCCCCCTTAAACTCATAAGTGGCTCTATCTCCAAAAACTAGAAGCATTGGAGTTTTTATTCTTCCGCCTCCAAACTTTTGTTCAGCTTCTCCTGCAACCAAAAGACCCTTATCAATATTGTGATGTAGTATCACTCCAAATTTGTTTAAATAATATTTTGAAAGCTCTATAGAAACTTTATTCATTAAAGAATCGCAAATTGTATCAGGGTGTCCAATCCCTTTTCTTTCAACAACCTCTACCATTTGCTCAGAAACAGGAATTGCATGTAAGTCTTCAATGACTATATTACTCATTTTATCCTCCAAAATGCCTCTTATAAAATGTATTTACTAATTTATAAAGTTTTGCATCTTTTTAAAAGTTACAAAAGTTTTAATCATTTAGGGTATGTTCCTTTTTCCATTAAAACTCTATCGGTTTTGACTGCCAAACCTCTTTTTCTGGTTAACATAGCTTCAGAATTCATTAAAGCTTTTCCGATAGCTATCAACTCGCCTTTCAAAGAAAGCATAGCAACGATATCATTTTCTTTTATATTGTCTTCAAACCTAACAATTCCACCAACAGCCAAAGGTGCACCATTGCAAATGTTAGCTATAGCATTATCTGATATTATGATTTTTCTTATGTTTTCAACAACCAATTCCATAGGTTTTATAATTTCTTTCAATCTGTTCTCTTCTTTAGCATCAACTAAATCTTGTAAAGTGATTGCGGAATCTTCAGAAAAATTACCACTTTTTGTTCTCCTCAATTCTTGTAAATGTGCCCCTGTTCCTAATTTCTTTCCTAAATCGTCTGCAAGTCTTCTAACGTAGAATCCTGCCTCACAACCAATTTTAAATAAGGCGTTTCTTCCCTTTAATTCTAGCAATTCCAAATAATAAACTTCTCTTTCCCTTTCTTTTCTAGCAACTGCAGATTTTTTAGGAGGTATTTGTTTAACTTTTCCAATAAAACTTTTTAATGCTTTTTCAAGTTTTTTCTTATCAACTTCTTCATGCAAATGAATTATTCCTACATACTCTTTTTTTGACGATAAAAGAATTGGCATTAATTTCGTTGCATTTTCTAAGGCTATTACTAAAACACCAGATGCACGTGGATCCAATGTACCTCCATGGCTAGCTTTACTTATACCAAGAATTTCTTTAATCCACTTATCAACTTGGTGAGAAGTAGGACCTGAAGGTTTATCAATTATTATTATTCCATTTCTTATATGTTCTTCTAAGTTTCTTGCACCAGGATAACAACCAAAAGGTGTTAACGATGCTTCAAATTTTTTTATTAACCAACCCATAGATAAAATTATTTTGATTTTTGTATACTTAAAGTAAACTTTTATAGCTTAAAGAAGAGTATTTTTATAAGAGAAAGGGGTAGAAAGGAATGAAAGCTTGGAATTATTTGATAATATGGTTAATTATAGCAATACTTATGGTGTTCATTGTTGCTTCTTTGTTTCGTTCTGTTCCTTTTTAAATTCTCTTTTTACAGGAAGTTTTATCCCAAGTTTCTCAATTAAACCAGAATTTTTCCATAAATTTTCAATAGAAGTATCATCAGTTTTAGGGTCAATATCGAATTTGTGTTCAGTTGGTTCTAAATGATCAATGTTACATTTTCTTCTTTTAACACCTGTTATTGACTTAGGACCTGTTATCAAAACAAAATTGTCATCAATTTTATCAATGATTACTGCATATTTCCCAGCTTCTCTACCTGCTATTTTCATACAAACTCTACCAATCTCTAACATTTATCTCACCTTTTCTTTTAAATATTCCCTCATACATTTAGGACATAATTCTGGAAATGGCCTTTCAGGACGCTTTTTAGTTTTTGGTAATTTTTTAAGTTCCTTAACAGTTAACTTTGGTCTGTTTAACTTTGCACCACACTTTCCACATCTAGAATAACTAGGTTTCTTTTTTCTGAAGTGAATAACTGTTCTTCCTCCTGGAGTTTTAACTTTATATCTTTTTATTGATTTAGAAATCCTCATAACTCAACACCCAAAAATTTTCTAAATATTGAATTCAAAGGAATTGAAACTATTATGTACCAAGCTAACCAACCAAGATCATTACCGAGAAATGGAAGTGAAAATGGTAAATAAACAACAACTCCTGGAAATAAATTGGGTAATATAGGGAAAACTATTACAATAAATATCAATAAACTTACAAACATTGGTTTCATACTCATTCTGAGCTGTTTGTTAGAAAGCTTTAACATTTCAGCCATAACTCTTTTTGCTTCTTCTGGATTTGTTTTTTGTAATTCCTTTATTTTTTCTTGTTTTTCTCTTTGTTTTTCTTTTAATTCTCTTAGTTTATCTTGATTTATTAAAAATTTGTAAATTAAAGTAATAAAAAATATAATAATGGCTGACACTAACATTTCTTCTATGCCTGCTGACAAACCTAATAAGCTCATTTTCTCACACCTAAAATTTCCAATATTTTTTTAACACCTTCTTCTGGTTTTAAATCAAGTTTATCATTTGAAAATATTTTTAATATACCCTTATTATTATAATACTCTATAATTGGTTTTGTTTTTTTCTCATATTCATTTAATCTTATTTTAATTGCTTCTGGTGTTTCATCTTTCCTTTGAATTAATTCTCCTTCACACACATCACATATTCCTTCTTTTTTAGGCTTAACATTTAAGAGATTATAAATTTTTCCACAATTTTTACATATTACTCTTGAAGATATCCTTTTAATTAATAACCATTCAGGAACACTAAGATAAAGAACAACATCTGGAGATGCTATTTTTTCTAATTCTTCTGCTTGTTTGAGTGTTCTAGGAAAACCATCAAAAATATAACCATTTTTACAATCTGGTTCCTTTAATCTTTTTTTCACAACTTCTATTGTTATATCATCTGGAACAAGTAAACCTGAATTTAAAAATTTTTCCACTTTTTTACCTAGAGATGTTCCTTTGCTTATATTTTCTCTAAAAATATCTCCAGTTGATATATAAGGTACCTTTAATATTGGGCTCAACCTCGAGGCATAAGTCCCTTTTCCTGAACCCGGTGGACCGATTACTACTAATCTCATTTACTCACCCAAAAATTTTCTAATTGGGGCTGGTATGTCTTCTTTATGTTGATAAGTTATTTGTTCATAAAATTGATAAACAATCATAACAGCCAAGAGAAGACCTGTTCCGGTCCCAATTGCAGATGTTAAGTCTGCATACGCTGCTAAAAAACCAATAAATGCTCCACCCATCACAGTTAATGCTGGTATATACCTATCTAGAACTTTTTCAACAATTCTTGGATCATGTCTAAATCCAGGAATCATTATAAAATATGTTTTAAATTGCTCAGCTATTGATTTCGCATCCATACCTGATGTAGCAGTCCAAAAAATAGAGAATATTGTTGAACCTATAACATAAACACTAATATAAACTAAAGCATGTAATACACTATCTAAAGTTATTTCTGGGAGATTATAATATGAAACTAGAAAATAACCTAATATTATTCCAATAATCGCCCCTAAAATACACATTTTAAATGCATTTTTCTTCCAAACTCTTAAAGCTAATACAACAAAGCATAATGCAACAATGCTACTTATTATAGTAATCACTATTATGCCAATTTCACCGGATGGTCTAGATAAATAATACATTAAGCTTCCTGGATTTGGATTTCCTTGTTCACTGTAAGTTCCTAAAAGAGTTATTCCTCTTTCATAAAGTAGCCTTCCTATAACTTGCAGATTTGCCAAAACAGCAGCAGTTAAAATGACTGGTATGTTCGATGTATACAAAAATTTTAGCGGCCATCTTCTAGCAGCAAATTTTCCGAAAGGTAAAGAAAATGCCATTGGTATTTCAACTTTTACATCTTGAATGAAAACTACTATTATAAAAACTAAAATAGTCCCCAATAAAGGAAGTAAGTTAATAAAAGCTGGTGCTCCTTCTAGAAACGTAGTAATTAACAAGGGTATTATTCCTGCAGGATATTCTCCCTCAATAGGAAAAGTACCAGCTTGAGTCAAAGGATTTAGTGTTCTGATAAGTATTGTTTTAGAAACACCAGCTGCAATAAACAAAGAAACACCTGAACCAAAACCCCATTTTGAAACAACCTCGTCCATAAACATTATAATTATCCCACCTAATGAAAGCTGTAGGATAATAAAAACTATTAAACCAAAATCAGGTGTTGCAGGAGGGACTGCGCCAGCAATTACGTAAGCTATTCCTTCTATAAAACAAAATGCAATTGTCAATATTTTTTGTGTGGCACTAAACTTTTTCTTGTCTTCCTCATTAGTCAGATCCCAGTTAATTATCTTACTTCCTACTAGTAGCTGTAATATTATTGATGCAGTAACTATTGGTCCTATACCTAAAGTTATTATTGAACCAAATCTAGATCCAAAAACTATTTCCAAAAATTCAAATCTTGCAATTGCATTAGGATTAACTCCCCAAACTGTAATTGAGCCTAAAACAAAAAATAAAACTAGAACTATTAAGGTCCATTTAGCTTTTTCTCTAAAAGTTAATTTTTGAACAGGTTGTGTAACCGTTGGTATATAAGATGCAATTTTAACTAAATCAAACATTTTCTATCGCCTTTCCACCTACATTTTCAATCTTCTGTTTTGCTTTTTCAACAATTTTTTTTGCTTTTATCGTCAATGCTTGAGTTAAATTTCCTGTTGAAAGGACTTTATCATAGCCTAATTCAGAAAGATTAATTTCAGTCTTATTTAATTTTTTAGCAAGAACATCAATCTCTCTCAAAGTTATTGCTTTTACTTCTTTTTTTGCTTTAGGAGGAATTTTGAATCCTCTTTTCCCATAATAATCAGGTTGGTATCTATAAACCCATGACTTCTTATGTTTAAACCTTCCTGACTTTCCTCTTCCACCTCTTGAACCTCCTCCCCTATGCTTTTTATGACTACCATAACCACATGTTCTGCTTCCTCTTTTCTTTAAAATTTTTTTCTTCCTATGAACAACCATCAAATCATCCTTTTTAATAATTCATTAATTTCTTTTCCTCTATATCCTAATTCACCTTTTGGGTAGTGTTGTTTAATAGATTTTTTAAATCCTTTAGACGGAGGTGTTAACCTAAAAACGGGTTTTATTATTTTGGGGACTTTTTGATCTTCTTTTATTTTATTGAAAACTTCTTCTGCTTCTTCTTTTATTAATCTCTTATTACCTGGTTTTCTTCCTCTTTTTTCAATTAGAATTTTCAATGTATTATCATCAATTTCTCCCCATGTCACCATGTCTTTAACTTTTTGTAACATTCCTTTTACGACATCATTCTCTTTTAATAAAACACAATGCATTTTTCTATTTAATCTAAGCATCTTTAATGTATCCTTAACCTCTTTTCTTACTTTGACTAATCCTTTTATTCTAATGACAGCATACATATTATCCCACCTTTCCAATTGCCATACCGACTTTTTTTTCAAATTCTGATTTTGTTTTGTAAGTATTTAATTTCTTGAGGGCATTAAAAAAAGCTCTAATTAAATTAATTCTTGTTTGTGTATTCCCTCTAGTTTTACACCACACATCTTTTATGCCTGCCAACCTCATTAATTTTTTAACTTCATCAGAAACACAAAGACCGACACCTTTAGGAGCAGGTAAAAGTTCAACTACGACAGAACCACTTTTACCTTTTACAGCAAATGGTACGGAATGGTTTGTTCCGCACAAACATTCCCAAGAACCACAACCTCTTCTTATAGGAATTATATTTAATTTAGCTTTATTCGTAGCTTTTTCAATAACTTCTTGATGTTTTCCTGGTGGACCAGAAGCTAAGCCTACACCCACATAACCATTTTTATTACCAACAACTACCATAGTGGATATCCTATATCTTCTTCCACTCTTATGCATTCTTGATGTCCTCCTGAAAGGAGTTCTTCTTATTCCCCCACCCTTTCCTGTAGAACCACCGATAAGAATTATCTCCCTTTCAAGATTAGGAAGCAAAACATCAACTATTTGAGGTTCAGCAATTTTAATTCCTTTTGCAAAAATCTCTGCTATGTCTGTTATTTCTCCTGATAAAACTTTCTTCCCCAAAGTTGTTTTAGGTTCCCATCCTTCAGGAATCGTAACTTTAGCTTTTTCTTTAACCATTTCTTCTGCTTCTTCTATATTTTCTTCTTTTTCAATTTCTTGTTTTTTTGGTTCTCTTGTCATATTAACCAACTATTTTATTTTTAATCTCTTCAAACTTTTTTTCGATCTCTTCGGATATGTGTCTTCCTCTAATTCTATCTTCACTAGGTAAAACATCTTCGGAATGAGGAACTTTTATTCCTGAATCTAAAACTCCTTTTAGTGCTGCATAAAGTCTTGAACCCTTTGTTGAAGTTTGTAAACCTAAGTCTAAAACTGCTTCTTCTACTTTTTTCTCTTTTGCTTTTTTTCCTGCTAACAAACCTGTTAAATATGCGGCAGGGATATTTCCGGTTCTATTCCAACCGAATTTTTTCAATTCAGTTGAATTTGCAGAAACGATTGTCTCATCACCTTCAGGGTTAAATTTAATGAATTGAATAGAAATATTAGAAAGGCTTTTTCTTATAACTAGCCTCATTTTTCCAGATTTTAATAAAGCTAACCTTTTCTTATAGTTTGTTTTCTTTTTCCTTCGCCTTTTAAATGGAATTAAATATGAACTTTTCATTTTTTCTCCTCTTTTAAAAGCTCCTTATTTTTCAAATAGGACATGAGATGAGCCTTACTTCTGAAAGCATTACCTTTTATCATTTTGTAAATTTTTCTATAAACATGTGGCTTTAATTTTCCTTTTTCTTTTAATTCTTTTATTAATCTTCTCTGAGGTCTAACAACTTTTAACCATTCAGTTTTTTTACCTACTCTAGCTTTTCTTGAACCTTTTCTACTCCCGGTTCTTCTTTGTTGTTTTTTCTTTATTTTTCTTTTTGGCTTTTTCTTATTAGGAAGTTTTTTTATAACACCTTCTTTAATAAATCTTCTTATATCTTTTCTTGTCATCGCTTGTTTTACTTTTTCATTTTTTGGATCTATCCAAATCTTTTCAACACCACACTTCAATATTTTTGCTGCAAGTTTTTTTTGTAAATTCATGTAATCACATCTTCTTTTTTAATTTCTGGTTCTAAAATAATACCAAATTCATTAAAAAAAGTCTTACAATCTGGACAAACAAAAACATCTGGATTTTTCTTCCATAATTTTCCTTTTACTCCACAGTTTGGACATCTTTTCTTTCCAATTAAATACATAATTATACCTCGAACTCTTCTCCAGGTTTTAAAATTATAACTTCACAAGGAGCCTTCTTCTTAAACTCTTCTGGATTTGCTTTTATAACCTCCCAAGTGTTATAGTGCATTGGTATAGCTTTTTTACATTTTAATAATTTGCATGCTTCAACAGCTTGTTCAATATCCATTGTGTACCTTCCACCAATAGGTAAAAGAGCAACATCAATATTATAACCCCCTATTAACATCATGTCCATAAACAATCCAGTATCACCAGCATGATAAACTGTTTTATCTTTTTTCAAAATGAAACCACTTGGATTTCCTGAATGTGTTGCAGGCACTAAAATTATTTCCCAGTCCCCTAGTTTTACCATTCCTCCAATGTTCATATGTTCTGTTTTTATTCCAACTTCTTCTGCTTTTTTAACTGTATCAGAAACTCCAACTAACGTTGCATCGTTATTTTTAGCTATTTCAAAAGAATCTCCTATATGGTCCCAATGATCATGAGTTATACAAATTATTTTACATTTTATATCTTCAATTTTAACAGGACAAATTGGATTATCTTTAATAAAAGGATCTATGAGCAAATCATCGATCAAAAATGCCGAATGACCTAAAAATTTTATTTTCATTTATTTTCACCATCTTTCTTTTCAGTTTCAATTCTTAATGGATTTAAAACTTTTATTTTTAATTCTTCTGCCTTTTTCATAATTTCAAGTCTTTTCTTTTTCCCAACAGTAGAAGCAATTCTACATGCTTGCTTTTCTGGATTAATTTTCTCTAAATCTTTTAGATTATAAACTAATACTTCTTTGAAGCCAGAAGGATGTAAACCTCTAACAGATTTAGGAGAACCATAACCTGGATGAGGTATATGACCCCTAGCCTTTTTATGTTTTCTGAGTTTTGATTGACTACCACGAGGTTTTCTCCATTTTCCTCCTAATCTTTTTAAATTCTTTCCTCCTTGCCTTATGAACTTTGGTTTCTTCCTTTTTAATTTAAGTCTCAATTTTAAAGCTTTCATAAAATCACATTAAACGGAAAATCCCATCCTGGAAAACACGGCGATCTCTAGCCTTTATTCTTGTTGCTCTTTCTAAATTTAATGCAGTTTGTCCAACATCTTCTTTGTTTATCCCTGTCACAATTATTTCATCGCCTTTAATCTCAACTTTACAATCACCAACAATTTTAGTCTTTCTAGGAGTTTTTTCACCCAAGAAATTATTTATTATAACTTCTTTGCCAGAAATTTTAACAGTGAATGGAAAATGCATATAAACTATTTTTAATTTTGCTGTAAATCCTTCTGTTACCCCTTTAATCATGTTGAGAATATGAGCTTGAATTGTACCTAACATTGCTTTAACTTTTTTTCTTTTGGATTCTGAAGATATTAAGATTTTATTATCAACTTTCTTTATTGTTATATCTTTTTTAAATAAAGGACTATAAAAATCTCTTTCCAAAGTTCCTTTAGGTCCTGTAATCTTTACTTTAAAATCATCTAGTTCCACTTGTATTCCCTCTGGAATTTCAACTACTCTTTCCATAATATCACTAATAAACATAAGCTAGCAATGTTCCTCCTATTCCTTTCTTCTTTGCAACATCATGAGTCATTATGCCTTGAGATGTAGAAACTATAAGAAAACCTAAACCAGCAGCTGGTAAAAATCTTTTTTCCCATTTTTCGTATTCATCTTTTTTAACATAAAATCTAGGTCTAATCGAATTGCAGTCATTAATTTTTCCTAAAAGTTGTATCCTAAATTTTCCACCTCTTTTATCGTCTATATATTCAAACTCTCCTATGTAGTTGTGTTTTTGTAGTATTAATAAAACATCTTTAACTAATTTAGAAAAAGGTGTAATTGTTTCTCTTTTTCCTGTTTTTTCACCATTTTTTATTGCAGACAAAACATCTGATAACAAATCGTGCCTCATAAATATCACGAATATTTTTTAAATCCCAACTTTTTAGCTATTTCTCTAATACACCTTCTACAGTAAAATAAACCATATTTTCTAATTACTCCCTTATGACTTCCACAACGACGGCATTGTCTTGAACCTTTTCCGAATTTCCTCTTTTTTTTCATTGGTTTCATTAACTCACCAATTTACAAGTATTATTAACACAAAAACATTCATAGTTATCTGTTATAGTTTTTTCAGGGCATTCAGCCTCCCATAAATTCCCTGCTAAATTTTCTATTTTTGAGTTGTATTCTTGAAGATAATTTTTATTCACGCACGTCATTGTTACAGGACAGACAGAACCTTTAACTTTTATACAATCTGAGTTTTCATAACATTTTATAAAATTTTTGGAAGGTTCTATAAAATCTGTTGGTGAATATTTATATTGAACTTTTTTCATTGGAATATAATATTCTTGAATAAAAAATATCAAAGCCAAAATAATAAAAGATAAAGATAAAATTATCATAATATCCCTTTTCATATTATTTCAACTCCATAGATTTTAGAAACCCACTCGATTGCTTCTTCAGGTTTTATTAAATGTTTTTTGCCTATTTTACTGGATAACTTTTTTCTCTTAACTCTAAATCCAGGTCTTTCCAGAGTTACACAAACATCCATACCAAAAATACCAATCTCAGGATCATATCTTACTCCTGGAATATCAATATGTTCCTTTATACCAAAAGAAAAATTTCCTTGAGCATCAAAAACTGTTTTCTGTAATTTATTATCTATAGCATCAAAGGCTTTTTTTAAAAATTCTTCCGCTTCTTTTCCTCTCAAAGTAACTTTACAACCAATTGGCCTTCCTTTAGCAGTTCCAAATGTTGTTCTTCTGTGAGTTTTTGTTATAACAACTTTTCTATTAGTTAAATTCTCCAATAATTTTTTAGCTTTCTCAAGCTTTTCTCCGGCTTCTCCACAACCAATATTTATCGTTACTTTTTCTATTCGGATTTTTCTCATAGGATTCATTTAATCACTCCAACTTTATCAAGGGTTTATCTTTACCAACAATGATTAGCAATTTTTTAGGAACTTCAAAAGTTCTTTCTCCTTCCAATAAAACTCTATTTTTTTCTATTTCTTTTATTTTAGCAATTTTACCAGCATTTTTTCCGCCAAGAACCATTGCAAGAGAATCTTTCTCAAATTTTATATGCTCAACTATTTTTTGTTCTGGTATTTCTATTAGTAAAGAATCTTTAGTAGAATATTTTTCATTTGTTAAAATGTTTCTTCCATCATTTAAATTTAATTGAATTTTATTTCCTTTCAAAGTTTTTTTGTCAATTATTTTACAAATTTTTAATTTCTTTTCTTTTTCTGGAATTTCTATGAAACTTAAACCTCTTTTTGGTATAGCTCTCCAAACTTTTTTTAAGGTTGGGATTTCAATAACATCAAAAATTCCAACACCAAATTTTGGATCTTTTATTTTCCTACCGTCTACTAAAACTTCGCCTCTTTTTATTATTGATTTAGCTTCTTTTCCTGTTTCTGCTAACTTGAAAACATCTCTTATTAATATCAATAAAGGTAATGAAAGGTTCTTTGGATGAGGACCTCTAGGAGCAACTGTAAATTTCTTTGTTTTCCTTTCAATGGGCCACCATTTAGGTGCTGTTAGTCTTTTTAGTTTTGCCATTTTCTTTCACCTTTTTCGCTCTTTGAATCACTTTTAATCTTTCTTTATCATCCATAACAGGATTCAAAATTAACAAATTTGAAGGATGTATTGGAACATGAACTTCTTCTCCCGAAACTTTTTTTCTTTTAACATTTTCAATATAAACTTTTAATTTTTTTAAATCGACTTTTGAAATTTTTCCTATGGTTCCTTTGAATTTTCCTCTCATAACTTTTACTTCATCACCTCTTCTAACTGGTAACGATCTTTTATTCCATTTTTTTCTCAACTCTTTTGATAAATGAGCTGATAACAACTTGTGCCTTTTATGCAAAGGTGCCTCATACAAAGCTTTCCTTTGTTTTCTTGGTTTTTTTGATTTCATTACAACACCATAGTAGCAATTTTACCTATAGTTGAAAATCTTTCAACAACTTCTTTGGCTATTGGTCCTTTGATTTTAGTTCCTCTTGGTTCCCCTTTTTCATTGATTAAAACAGCAGCATTATCTTCAAATTTTACTCTTATTCCATTTTTTCTCCTATATTCCTTTTTTTGTCTAACTATAACAGCATTAACAACTTGATGTTTTAGTTTCGGATCTCCCTCTTTTACAGAGCAGATAATCCAACTACCCACCCCACAACTAGGAATTCTACTTTTCACTCCTTTATAACCCTTAACGGCTATTATTTGAAGTAATGTTGCACCTGAATTATCAACACATTTAACATAACTTCCGACTTGCAAACCTTTTGTTATTTTTGCTGATACAGGCTTCATTTCTTCACCTTTTCAATAACAACGAATTTTTTAGTTTTTGATAATGGTCTACACTCAGCAATTTTAACAATGTCTCCCTCTTTAGCATTTATGCATTCAGGGTTATAGGCTGCAACTTTGGTATGCCTTCTCTCATATCTTTCATATTTAGGAATGTAGTGATGATAATCCCACCTAACAATTACAGTTTTTGAGGCCTTATCACTAACAACTTTACCAACGAAAACTCTACCTCTGATTGGAAGCTTTCCATGCCAAGGACATTTAACATCTTTACAAGTCTTTTCAGGTGGTTTAGCTTCTATCCCTATGTTTCTAACTTTTTGTTTCACCATTTTTTCACCTTTAATTTTATCCTATCTTCAGGTCTTTTTGCAATTATTGTTCCGTTAACTTTAACTTTTTTACCGTTTGGAATTTCAAACACAAATGTGGTTCCTTTTTTCTGAATTTTTTTTATTCCTTTTTCTGTTTCTATAATTAAAAGGTTTTTTGTTTCATCAACAACCAAACCTTTTATACCAATATGAAATTTGTTTGTACTATCAACAACTTCTACTTTTAAGCCTATTAATTCATGCCTAATCAAATTTTTTGCTGAAATCATTTTACTCAACTTCAATCTTCTCTTCTGGAAACCCTGCATCAACCAAGAGCTTTTTTATCTTGTTTCTATGATCACCTCTGAGTTCTATTTTGCCGTTCTTATAAGTTCCTCCGCATGCAAGTTTTGTTTTTAACTTCTTTGTCAAATCTTTAGGATTTGCTTTTTCATCAATTCCGTCTATTATGGTCACTGATTTTCCATAAGACCTCTTCACAAGGTAGACTTTTATCTTTGCTTCTTCCTTTGCCATCTCTTTACAAATGCAGAGCTCTTTAGGCAAACCACATATTGGACATACTTCAGGCAGCTTTTTCACCCCTCCTTTTTAGTTCAGTTAAAATTCTTGCTATTGTTTTTTTAATTTCCTTAATTCTTCCAGGATTGCTTGGAGTTCCTCCAATAGCAATCTGTCCTTTTTCTTTTACCAATTCCAATTTTAACTCATTTAATCTTTTGATAAGATCATTATGAGACATTTCTTTAATCTGTCTTTTCTTTATTATCGCCAACTTCTTCTACCCCCTTTTCTTCAACTTCTTCAATTTTTTCTGATAGTTTTTCGATCTTTTTTAAAAGCTCTAATTCTTTTGGAGGTTCAGTTAATATTCTAACTTGAATTCCTACTGTTCCTAATTTAACATTTGCTTGCGCATAGGCTGTTTTTACATCAGTTTCTGCAGGTTCTCCCGAATATTTCAAATAACCAGCAGAAAATTTTTCTGTTCTTGCCATATCACCTCCTATTTTTCCAGATATCCTTATTGCAACACCAACAGCACCTGCATCCATAACTCTTTCTAAAGCCAAATGTGCAACTCTTTTGTAATTTATGCCCCTTTCAATTGCAGATGCTATCCATTTTGAAATAATGTATGGATCTAAATCTGGAACTTTTACCTCTTGAACATCTAATTGTGGATTTTCAAAACCAAATTTTTCCTTCAAAGTTTGTATAATGAGATCTATGTTTTTTCCACCCCTCCCAATTATTAATCCTGGTTTGTGAGCATAAACCGTAATTCTTATACTCAACGGTGTTCTTTGTATTTCACAATGACTATAACCAGCTTTAGCGAATTGGTTTGCTAAAAATTCTTCTACATCTCTATTTCTTATTGCTTCTTTCACGAACTTTTTTTCCAAAGCCATTTTTATCACTTAAAACAGCTTGTATATGAGCTGATTTTAATTTAATACCATGCCTTCTATCTCTTCTAGCTCTATACATTGTAGAACCTTTATGTGCAGATATAAAAAGATTTAATGAATTTGCATCCAAGTTCATAGCTTTTGCATTGTTTTCCAATTGATCTAAAAGTTTTAAAATTTCTTTAGAAGTCTTAGTAAAATATTTCCCATTTATTGAGACTTCTTTGTTAATTAATTTTTCTAAAAACTTTTTTGCATCACTAAATTTTTTTCTATTTAATGCTCTACAGACTTTTGTCGCATTTATTGGTGAAATTGAAAATGTACCTAAAGCACGAACTTTTTCTTTTGTTTTTATGGAATACTTCATAACATCACTTTAACGGAAGGAACTTTGATGATTTTGTAGCACCTACTCCAGGTGCTGAATGGACAACTTTTTTCCTTGTTAAAGCGAATTCACCTAAACGATGTCCAAGCATTTCAGGCTTTATTTCAAGTAATATCCATTCTTTACCATTATGAACTAAAACTTTCTTGAAAAGCATTTCAGGTATTATTACCATTTCTCTTAAATGTGTTCTAACAGGCTTATCAGATTTTCTTATTTTTTGTAAAAACTTTTTTTCGACATCATTAAAACCTCTTAATAAACTTCTTCTCTCTCTTGCTGAAACTAACTTTGCAAACTCTTCTAAACTCATTTTTTGTAGTTCCTCAATTGTTTTGCCTTTATAAGTGAATACTTTAGGCATATTATCACTTCTTCTTCCTTCTACCAGTTCTTCTAGCTGCTATTGATCCTACTTTTGCTCCTGGAGGAGCATGTCTCGACACTGTCATTGGAATTCCTGGCTTTGTTCTACCACCAAACGGATGATCAACTGGATTCATTTTTACACCAGATGTTCTTGGCCAAAGCCTGTTTCTTGCTTTCATTAAATAAAATTTTTGACCTGCTTTAACAAAAGGTTTATCTCTTCTTCCACCACCAGCTGGTATTCCTATTGTTGCCAAGCATTTAGGATTAAGGGATTTGAATTCTTTTGAAGGCATTTGAACAATAACTTTTTTTGCTTCATGAGAAACTATGAGCGCTCTTGTTCCAGGAGAACAACAAAGCTTTGGACCAGAGCCAGGATAATTCTCTATAGCAAAAATAGAAGAACCTTTTGGTATTTTACTTAGTGGTAAAACATTACCTATTTTTGCCTCACCTTCTAAATCTACAGTATCACCAACTTTTAAACCCTCAGCAGCTATTATAAAAACTTCTTTTTCATCAGTTTTCACTTTAGCTAGAGGCGCATCTCTTCCAGGATCATGAACAATATCAACAACTTCACCTTTTTTGAAACCATATTTAACTTTACCTACATACCTATGACTAGGAGCACGATACCTTGGCCCGCCTTTTCCTCTAGCTCTTTGAATTATTCTTTTTCCCATATCATCACAACATACCTAATCTAGTAGCAATATCACTTGCTGAGTATTCTTTTGAGAGTTTTATCCAAGCTTTTTTCCTTCCTTTTCTATCAATTAAAGTTCTAACTTTTTCAACTTTAACGTTAAAAGCCTTTTCAGTTGCCCATTTTATTTGTCTCTTATTTGATTTTCTATTAACGATAAAAATTAACTTGTTTTCACTTTCAATTTTTCCGATCGCCTTTTCTGTTAATAAAGGATAAAGCAAAATACTCCAAGGATCTACTAGCAATGGTTTTTCTTCTTTTGCTTTTTCAGGCATATTTATTCACCATTTCATTTCCAATTATTTTCAACATATATTCTAAAGAATGTTCTGGTATTTTATCAAAAGTTTTTATCTGGTTTCCGTTATGAAATACTGTAACATTATAGGAATTATCAGGAAATATCAATAAACCTAAAATTGTAGTAGGATACTTTATGAGTATAGAAAATTCCTGTTTTTCAGAATGAACAAGCCATTTTTCCCTTTTAATTTTTCTTCTTAATTTAGTGAAAAAATTTGATTTTTCTTCTTTCCATAAATTATCCATAAATTTCACCAAGCTTTTTTATTGCTGATTCTGTAAATATGGTAAGCCTTCCTGGATGAGTTCCAGGAGCTAACAATTCAGCATTTAAATTTTTTACTAGGCAAACATCGACTCCTGGAATATTTTTTGCAGCTTTCAAAATTCCTTTGTCTTCAAAAATAACAAAAAGAATAGATTTTTTTCTCTTGTATTTTCTACCTCTCATCTTTCCTTTACCAGCCCTAACTTTTTTAACTTTTGCTCTTTCTAATTCTTTTTTCAGGCCTATCTTTTCTAAAAATTCTTTAAGAGTTTTTGTTTTTTTAATTTCTTGTAAGGAATCATCAACAACAATAGGCAAATTAACATCATCAATTAAATGTCCTCTTTTTGATACAATATCTTTAAAAGCTGTTGCAGCAATAGCCGATTTTATAGCAAAAATTCTTTCTTTTTTATTAATTTTTTCATACCAATTTTTTTCAACCTTTGGAGGATGAGCTCTTCTTCCTTTAACTGCTTGAGGAACAAACCTTGCTGTTAATTGTAAATTTGGAGGGCCTCCATGAATTCTCGACATTCTAGCTCTTTCTATGTTCATCATGTGCGATGGACCCACTCTTACTCCATGATAATGTGCTGATGTTCTTTTCCCAGCCAATTTATCTGAACCATATGGTTGTCTTTTATGACTTTGAATAGCCAACACAGCCCTTTTTATTAAATCCGGTCTAAAATCTGTATTGAATACTTTTGGTAACTCAATTTCACCTTTCTTGTTTCCTTGAACATCAAAAATTACTGTTTTCATTTTTAAACACCTTATTTATTTTCTGTTGGAATATGTTTAATTTCAATTGGGTAAACTTTTTTAGGTCTTATAGCAAACCTTAATCTTATCAATCTTTTTTTAGAGCCTGAAACGCAACCTTCCAATAAAATACAATCTCCAGAAATATTACCATAATTTACAAATCCACCCTTAACATTAAAACCATTAGATATTTTCAAAATTCTTTTATTTAATTCTGTTCTTGTTTGAAAACCTGCCTGACCTGCCTGAGGAATTGTCCATCTAACTTTTCCTGGTTCATTTTGACCCAACGGAGCAACATGTCTCTGCATTTGTTGAGCTTTTCTTCCATGAGTTCTCACTCCGAATCTTTTAACAGGACCCTGAAAACCTTTACCCTTTGTTACAGCAACGACATCAACTAAATCCCCTTCTTTAAATACATCCGAAACTCTAATCTTTTTTCCTAAAATTTCTTTAGCATACTTTAACTGTTCCTCAACAGAACCTCCTAGAGCAATTTCAAAAATTTCAGGTTTTTTCTTAAAGCTAGGGTTTGTATGACAAATTAAATTTATTTTAGTAATATTTTTTGGTAGTTTTGATAATTGTTCCTCAAGAGTTTTTGGTTTTTTAGGAACTTTTAATTTTCTTGATAAATTTTTGTCAAACTTTTCTGAAAAAACATCAAAAGAAGATTTATTATTTGTATAACATCTAAAACCTAAAACAAAGATAGGAGGACAATCAAGAATAGTTATTGGTTTCGCTACTTCTTGACCTTTTGATGGAGAGTTAGGATTAGTATCAACCAATATCACATGAGACATTCCAGCCTTGTAACCAGCAAAACCTAAAGGTTTTACTTCTTTAATTTTTGGCCATGATTTTATTCTCGGATAGATACGTCTAGCCCTTTTTCTAGGAAAAAATGCTTTACTCCCTTTTTGAGGTCTTTTTCTCTGTGGCATTTAATCACATTTTATATATATGAAATTTTAAACCTATTTAAATCTTCTCAGAACACGTAGTTTGCGAAAACTTTCCGAAAATAATAGAATTAGAAAGTATATAAAATTAATTAAAAATCAAAAATTCAAAATAAACTTCAAGACATTTAAAAATCCAACAGAACTTAACAAAATAATTATTCCACCTATAGTAGAACCTAAAGCTATTGCAAGAAAAGATTTTTTCCAGTCTAAACCTAAAAACCAACTCAAAATCGAAGCTGTATAAGTTCCTGTTAATGGAGTAGGCAATGAAATGAACAAAGTTAACCCAATAATTCCATATTTGTCTACATAAGGTTTACCTACTTTTCTAACTCTTTCTAAATACTTATTAAAAAGTTTTATTTTTGATATTAAACTTTTATAAAACAATTTTAATCCAAAATAAACGGGAAAGAATAAAAGACAATTAACAGATAGAGAAACTAAAAAAGCATAAATAGGATTTAAACCTAGTGCTATTCCTAATGGTATACCACCTAGCTGTTCAAGGGAAGGTAAAATATTAGCTACAATGACCATTGCTGTTTTCTCAAACATAAAGAAAGATAAGAAAATGAATTATTTAAAGATATTTTGCAAACTCATCTCTTTTTCTTCTTTTTACAATGTATAAAATAAATTTTGCGCCGAGAGTGGGATTCGAACCCACACGGGCTTTCGCCCACTAGCTCTCCAGGTTCGCCTTTATTAATCTAGCGCACTACCAGGTTATGCGATCTCGGCATAATGAATAGTTATTTGATAGAACTTTTTATATTTAAAATGAATCAAGAAATAAATTTAATCCCTTAATTGAATACTTATTGAAACTCCATCAGGAATTGTTACTCTCATTATTTGCCTTAATGTCCTCTCATCTGCAGAAATATCAATAACTCTTTTATGAATTCTCATTTCCCATCTATCCCAAGTGGCATTTCCATGACCTGTCCCATCCCCACAAGGAGTTTTCATTGTAACAACTTTTAGTTTTTTTGTTGGTAATGGGATGGGGCCACGCATGGCTACACCAAACCTATCTGTTATTGCTTTTAATTCTTTACAAACTTCATCTAGCTTCTTAGGATCTGTACTCATTAATTTTATTCTTGCCTTTTGCATATTCACTATGTATTTCTTAAAGTATTTAAATAATTTACTTAAAACATAAGCATATTTTTAAGCCAAGATTTCTAAATTGTAAGTATGAAGAATAGATGGATTATTTTCATAGCAACAATAATTACAATCACTATTTTTGTAAATATAGGTTATTCTGTTCCTGCACCACAACGCCTTGCATTAAATCATGAAACTAAAGAATGTGCTATGTATTGGGCAGGTGATGAATTTACATATTATGAATTACCGAGGGGGTGGAAATCTTATTATATTAATTACACTAGCGGATTTGTTGAAACAGAAATTGGTAATTGTAGTATTAATCCTAGAACTAATGGATTTGAAGAGTGTTGTAATCAATTAGGTTATACTTTTGTTTCAGGAAATATCGGTGAAACAACTAAAGAGAAACTACCTACTGGTGGTCTAGGAGAAGCTTTACTTGGTTGGATAGTGATTGGTGGATTAGTTTTCTTGTTTATAATTGTTCCAATTATAGTAATATCATTGATAACAATAATTATCTACTTTGTTATTGTTAGAAAAGGTAAAAAAGGTAAAAAGAAATGACCACTATAAAACAATTCTTGAAACCAGATTGGAGAAAGGTTGTGATATTTGTAATTTTATCAATATTTTTTAATCCATTTGTTTCTGAAGATTGTTTTGTTGTTAAATGTGTAGCTAATCAACCATGTCATTCTGGTTGTCGTTATTCAAATATAATATTTTATCAAATTTCTTTTTTTGTGGATTGGAATTCTGTAGCATTTTTTGATAATTTGTTTCTTTTTTCTCCCCTAATAAATTATCTCCTCTCTTGTCTCATAGTCTGGATTTATGATAAATTGAGAAAAAGAAAATGAAGAAATAAATGTGCTGGTAACTCAAGTAAATTTTTAAATAATTTACTGATAAAAAGAAATCAAATATACAAAAAATTAATAAAGAAGAAATTATTTGGCAGGAGTAACTTCTAAACAAACTCCTGCAGCAACGGTTTGACCCATATCTCTAATTGCAAATCTTGCTAACTCTGGAAAATCTTTTGAACTCTCAATGACTAGTGGTTTAGTTGGGACACATTTTATAATTGCTGCATCTCCTGTTTTAATAAAATCTGGATTTTCTTGAATTGTTGCTCCTGTTTTAGGATCAATTTTCTTTTGTATTTCTGTTATTTTGCATGCAACTTGTGCTGTATGACAATGAAATACTGGAGTGTAACCTTTTGTTATAACATTTGGATGGTGTAGTACAACTATTTGAGCTATAAATTCTTTCGCAACTGTTGGTGGATTATCTGCTTTTCCAACAACATCTCCTCTTTTCACATCAGTCTTACTTATACCTCTGACATTAAAACCAACATTATCTCCTGGTTTTGCTTCTGGTATTTGTTCATGATGCATCTCTATTGATTTTACTTCACCTTTTACACCAGGTGGCATGAATATTACACTATCTCCTACTTTCAAAACACCTGTCTCCACTCTTCCAACAGGCACAGTACCAATACCAGTTATTGTATAAACATCTTGAACAGGAAGTCTTAGAGGTTTGTCAACTGGTTTTGGTGGTACAATGAAAGTATCAAATGCTTCAACTAAAGTTGGTCCATTATACCATTTCATTTTTTCTGATTTCTTAGCAACATTGTCTCCTTCCCAAGCTGAAGTTGGAACAAATAGTATTTTGCTTGTGTCATAACCGACTGTTTTTAGAAGTTTTTCAATCTCTTCTTTAACTTTTTTATATCTTTCTTCATCATAGTTAACTGTATCCATCTTGTTTATTGCAACAACAAGTTGATTTACTCCTAAAACTTTTATCAAAAATATGTGTTCCCTTGTTTGTCCAGTTGGCCCAGTACCTGCTTCAAATTCTCCTTGTTTTGCTGAAACAACTAGTAAAGCTGCATCTGCTTGAGAAGCACCTGTTATCATGTTTTTAACGAAGTCTCTGTGTCCTGGTGCATCGATAACTGTAAAATAATATTTTGGAGTATCAAATCTTCTATGCATCACATCTATCGTTAATCCTCTTTCTCTTTCCTCTTTTAATCTATCCATGACGAATGCAAATTCAAAGGTTTCTTTTTTCAATTCTTTCGCTAATTCCTTTAATTTCCTCAAATCTTCTTCTTTAATGTTACCAGTATCGTACATTAATCTACCCACTAAAGTAGATTTCCCATGATCTACATGACCAATTGTCACTAAATTCAAGTGTGGTTTTGAAACCATTAAATCACCTTTTAGCTTATTTATAATATAATTATTTAAATGTTTATGATTTGAGATTCTAAATTTGTGGTTTAGGAATCTCTTTTGGTAATCCTTTTCTTTCTCTAATTTTTAAAGCAACTTGATCTCTTAATTCACTTGGTATTTTTTCAAATACAACATCCATTAAAGATTGAAAACCTTTACCACCAGTAGCAGATTTTAAAGCACCTTCAAAACCAAACATTTCAGCAACAGGAATTTTTGCTGTTATAACTGCTGTATATTCTTCTTGTTCAACATTCAAAATCTCTCCTCTTCTATTTCCTACTTCAGCAGTTACGTTTCCTATATACTCTTGTGGAGTATCTATTCTTATTATTTGTTTAGGCTCTAAAAAGGTAACACCTGCTTTAAGCATACCTTGATTAATTGGATGGCGAATAGCTGGCATAACTTGAGCAGGTCCTCTGTGAACAGCATCTTCATGTAATTCAGCATCATGCAATCTAACAATAACAGCTGCACAAGGTTCTTTTGCTAAAGGTCCACCATCCATAACGTCTTTGAATGCATTTTTTATATCTTCCATAGCTTCATTTAGGTATTGAATACCCTTTGTACAATCTAAAAACATACAATGATTATGAATTAAAATAACATTTTTCGCATCTTCTCTACTCATTCCCATTTCTTCCAATTTCTTCCTCAATTCCAAATTCTTTTTCTTTATCTCTCCGTCCCTTATTTCACCTTCTATCATTGCTTTATAAATTTCTTTAGGAAGTGACTCAACGGAAATATAAAATTTATTGTGTTTATTTGGAGATTTTCCTTCTATAACAGGAGACTTTGTAAGTACAGTTTCTCTGTAAACAACAATTGGTGGTGATGATATGATTTCTATACCTTTTTCTCTAATTTTTCTTTCAACCTTCGCATCCAAATGTAATTCTCCTAGACCTGAAACTAAAGTTTCTCCAGTCTCTGGATTTATTTGAACTTTTAATGTAGTGTCTTCTCTACTTAACGTTTTAAGAATTTCTATTAATTTAGGTAAATCTTGTGGATGTTTGGGTTCAATAGATTTTGTAACAACTGGCTCAAAAATATGTTTTATTGCTTTAAATGTTTCTAAAGAGAAATTTGGTTCTGTTATAGTTTGACCAACAGCAGCTTCTGATAAACCAACTATACCAACAACATTTCCTGCAAGCGCATATTCAACTGGTATTCTCCTTAAAGCAATAAATGTTGTAACTTGTTGAATTTTTGCTGTTCTACCAGTATCAACAATATGAACATCTTGCCCCTTAGTTAATTTACCAGAAAAGATTCTGGCAGTTGATATCATTCCAGCATGAGGATCATAAGTAATTTTAGTTATAACAGCAGCCAATCTTCCATTAGGATCACAATTAACTAATTGTTTACC
>JAFCFQ010000022.1 GCA_017608545.1 Candidatus Aenigmatarchaeota archaeon | reverse complement strand
CTTCTATTGTTTTGAAGTTTATTCCGATTACTGGCATGATATCACTTTAATAATTAAAACAATAAGTATTTATTAATAACATTTTTAAGCCGACTTTTTAATATATAATCATTCACTAACTTCCTTTTTATTATTTTTTTCACTTCCATTTATTCACTGTGCTATAACAATAGGTTTTTATATTCTTCTTGAGAATAGAAAAGCTTTTAACAGCAACTATTTTGCATTTATTACATCATACTTTTTAGCATCTCTTGTTTTGGCACCACCCATGATTTTTGTTGGAGTCTTAGGTTTATTTGGGAGAATGAGATCTATAATTGAACCTTTAGCACCTATTTAAAATTTATTAAATATTAATTCTAATTAATTTCATGGCAAAAAAAGTTTTAATGGTAATTGCACCGAACGATTTTAGAGATGAGGAATTTTTTGAAACTAAGGAGATTTTAGAGAAATCAAACATAGATGTTACAGTTGTGAATTCTACTGGCCAACCTTCTAAAAGTATGTTCGGAAAAATAGTTACACCAGACAAAAACTTTTACGATATTGATGAAAAAGATTTTGATGCAATTGTTTTTGTTGGGGGTACAGGAACTACAGCATATCACAATCATAAAAGAGCTTTAGAGTTAGCAAAAGAATTTTATGATTCAGGAAAAGTTGTGGCAGCCATATGCATTGCACCAACGATTCTAGTGAATGCAGGTATTTTAGATGGTAAAAAAGCGACTGCATATCCTTCTGAGAGAAATAACATAAATACAGTTGGAACTTATACAGGAAATGATGTTGAAATCGATGGAAAGATCATAACAGCTTCGGGGCCACAGGCAGCTGTTGAGTTTGGAAAAGCAATTGTTGAAGCTTTGAAGTGATAGAATGAAGTTATTGATAATTTTATTGATTTTGTCAGTCGTTTTTATTGCCGGTTGTACTCAACAAACTCAAGAAGTTACAGATGTTAAACAGCAAGCAATAAGTCTTTGTGTTCAAATTTGTCAAAAAACTAATAAAGATTTAAATAATGGTCCTTGTCTTTCTGATGATAACCCTACTTGGAATATAAATGATTGGGTTTGTGATGTTGCTCATTCACCTAGACAAGATGTAGATAACTTACCAGAGAATCAATGTCAAGAGTATAGAGAAGGGAAAGCCCATCATTTTGTTGAAGTTGATCCAAATTGTAATTTGATAAGAGCAGTTTAAATATTTAATCAGGTTATAGAAAAATATGGAAAAAACTAAGGAAAAATATAATAAAAATTTATTAAGTAATATTGATTCTTTGTTACTTATTGCAGAAATTTTCGGTCTTTCCATTAACCTTTATCTTGTTTATCCAATGGTTGCACATTTTTCGGATATTGGAATAAGAAGTATGACTAGTCATGACTCTTTTGATCCTTATGAAGGTTCTACTGCTTCAAGAGTTGTTTACAAGGCAGGACGGTTCTTAAAGAAAAAGCTAAAATTATAATTAGAAAAATTCTTAAACATCAAAACAGGTTTTAATAATTTTAAAACCTAAAAAGAATTGTGAAATTAGCCCCGTGGTGTAGTGGCCAAGCACGGTTAAGTAGTCCGGAAGGCTCTGGTCACTAGGGAGAAACCAACAGACGCAAGTTCGAATCTTGCCGGGGCTACTATTTTTATTTAAAAAATCATATTCTTAATATGCTAAAAATCAAGTCTTTTCGTTTCGGTTCTCTAACAGTTAACAACAAAACTTATGAAAATGATGTGATTATATCTTGGGACGGAGAGGTAATTCCAAGAGAATCTTCTCACATCTTTTCAAAAAGTGAATTAATAGATCTTTTGTTAAAAGATCCAGAAACAATAATCATTGGAACTGGAACTGCTGATGGTGTTAAAATAGAAGAAGAAGCAGAAAAGTTTGCAAGGTTAAAAAATATTGAATTAATAGTTAAAAAAACACCAGAAGCTATTGAAGAATTTAACAAACTATTAAAAAATAAAAAGGTAATTGCAGTAATACACGTAACGTGCTAATTTATTAATCAGAAAAACAATTTTCAATACATGTGGGTTACAAAAGCATCTGGTGAAACAGAAAAATTTGATCCTAGAAAAATAAAAAGGACTTGTTTGAAAGCAGGTGCATCTGAAGAACTAGCAAATAAAATAGTTAAAGAAGTTAAAAAAAGATCTTATAATGGAATTTCTACTAAAGAGATTTTAAATATCACTTTAAGACTTTTAAACAAAGAAAAACCTTATATTGCAGCAAGGTATGATTTGAAAGGAGCTATGTTCAGACTTGGACCAGCAGGTTTTATTTTTGAACATTTTGTTGGAGAAATTTTAAAAGAGTATGGATACACAACAAAAGTTCATAACATATTGAGGGGTTCTTGTGTTTCCCATGAAATAGATGTAATAGCAAAAAAAGAAAAAAATTACATGATAGAGTGCAAATATCATAATTTACCAGGAATTTATACAGGATTAAAAGAAGTTTTATACACTTATGCCAGATTTTTGGATTTACAGGATGGAGCTAAAATTGGTTTGTGTCAAAAATTTGATAAAGCTTGGTTGATTTGTAATACTAAATTTTCAGAAGATGCAATACAATATGCAAAATGTAAAGGAATAAAACTAACAGGTTGGAATTATCCAGAAGATGAAAATTTAAGAATATTAATAGAAGAAAAGAAACTTTATCCTATAACAATGATTAGAAGTTTGGATGCAGATTCATTAGACAGGATGTCATCTTCAGACTTCATACTAGCAATAGATTTATTAAGAATTCCATTGAAAGAATTAAACAAAATAACGAAAATATCGTTAAAAAAGTTAAAAAAGTTTTCAGAAGAAGCAAAGAGGATTTGTTATGGCTAGTTTAATGGAAATCGTGAAACAACTTTACATGTATTCTTATAATCAAATATCTTCAATTATAGGAGAAACTTATCTGCAATTGTTTATATTTACATTTGGATTATTCATTTATGCAATTTTTGTTTGGTATTTTTACAAAACTTTATCTAAAAGAGATCTCTTTAAAATAAATTTAGAAAAATACAATCTTCCTACTGTTAAACATAAAACTTTAAGAAAAATTGGGAGTGTTTTAACTTACATTTTAAAATATGGTTTTATTTTTCCAATCTACATATTTTTTTGGTTTTTAATACTATCAATATTTTTGTTAATATTATCTAAAGAGATTACAGTTAATAATGTAATTTTAATTTCAGTTGTAATTGTTTCTGCAATAAGAGTTACTTCTTATTATAAAGAAGATTTATCAAGTGATTTAGCAAAGTTGATACCATTAGCACTTTTAACGATTTTAATAACAAATCCGAACTTCTTTTCAATAGAGACTGTAATAATAAGATTTTCAGAAATTCCTGTTTTATGGTCACAAATTGTTCAATTTTTAATATTTTCAATCGCACTTGAATGGATATTGAGAATTATTTATTTGACTAAGAAAGGAATAAAATCTGAAAAAACAAAAGAAGTACAAAAATTAAACTAAAGGTATTCCTGTAATTTCTTTTGTTAACAAATTCAATGATCTTAAATCTTCTCTATTTAGCTCATGAATATCTCTTTTTCCACAAGCGCCGGCTGCCATTTTGACTTCTTCTGTGCATGCTGTTAAGAAGTTAGCAACTTTTTTTGAAGCTCCCTCTATATTTAATTTCTTTCTTAGCTCTGGATCTTGCGTTGTTATTCCAAATGGACACTTTCCTTTGTAACATTGCTTACAGTAAATGCAACCCATTGCAACTAATGTTGGAAATGCCATGTAAACCGCATCAGCACCTAATGCTAAAGCTTTTGCAACATCAGAACCTTTGTTTATTCCACCTGCTATTATTAGCTCTTGTTTTGATTTTTTAATAATTTTTCTAGCTTTCACTAAAGCAGCTAAAGTAGGAATTCCAAAATCATCGAGCATTATTTTTGGTGCTGCTCCTGTTCCACCCTCCATTCCATCTATTGCTATTGCATCTGGCTCAGCTTTTAAAGCTAATTTAACATCGTTTTCAATGTCTCCAGCCCCAAGTTTAATTATAATTGGTTTTCCTCCTGTAATTTCTCTTAACCATTTCACTTTCTTTTTCAAATCATCTATAGAAAATATATCAGGATGTGCTGGAGGTGAATGAACATCTTTTCCTATAGAAACATTTCTTACTTTTGCAATTTCTTCTGTTACTTTATCTCCTGGTAACAATCCTCCTTGTCCTGGTTTTGCGCCTTGTCCAATTTTTATTTCAATTGCATCAGCAGATTTCAAATACTCTTCATTAACTCCGAATCTTCCAGTAGAGTATTGTGCGATTAAAATTTTTGCATTTTCTCTTTCTTCAGGAAGCATTCCACCTTCTCCAGTATTTGTTGCTGTACCTACTAAAGTAGAAGCTTTTGCTAATGCTATTTTTGCCTCTTTGCTTAATGCTCCAAAGCTCATTGCAGCTATCATGATTGGAATTTTTAGTTTCAATGGTTGTTGAGAATTTCTTCCTATTATTGTTTCAGATTTTATTTCTTCTCTAAAATAATCTATTGGTCTGCTTTTTAATTGTTTAGGGATAAAAACTAGATCATCAAAACTTATTTTGCCTAGTTTGTTTGATCTTCCTCCAGAAACAAGTGGTTTACCAAGTTCAGCACGCAATTTCACTTCTTTTACCCACTCTTCCATAAAATCACTAATAAAATAGTATAAAACTAATATTTAAAATTATTCATTAACTCTATTATTTAAAAACTTTGAATAAAATATTATAGATGGTTTTATGGAAACTTATGACATTGTTATTGTTGGCGGTGGACCAGCAGGATTAGCTGCAGGTTTATATGCTGCTAGAAGAAATCTTAAAACTATTATTCTAAGTGAAACTCTAGGAGGTCAAATGGCATTAGCACATATTATTGAAAATTATCCAGGTATAGAACCAATATCAGGTATAGAGTTGGCTGAAAAAATGAAAAGACAAGCAGAAAAATTTGGTTGTGAATTTAAAATAGCAAAAGTGGTTAGTTTAGAGCTAAAAGATGAAATAAAAAAAGTAAAAACTCCTGAAAAGGAATATTCAGCTAAAATTGTTATAATTGCGACAGGAAGTCATTATAGAAGGTTGAAAGTTGAAGGTGAAGAGAAGTTTATAGGAAAAGGAGTATCTTACTGCTCTAGTTGTGATGGTCCATTATTCAAAGGAAAAAAGGTTGCTGTTATTGGTGGTTCTGATGCAGCTGTTACATCTGCTATTTATCTTAGTGAAATTGCTTCTGAAACATATCTTATACATAGAAGGGATGAATTAAGAGCTGAAGCAGCCAACATCGAGCATCTCAAAAAAACTCCTGTTAAAATAATTTGGAATTCTGTTGTTGAAAAAATAGAAGGAGATAAATTCGTTAACAAAATAATAATCAAAAATGTTAAGACAAACGAAATTAAAGAATTAGAGGTTGATGGAGTTTTTATAGAGATAGGAGAAGTTCCAACTACAGAAATCGTTAAAGCTGCAGGAGTAGAAGTTAATGAAAAGAATTTTATAAAAGTCAATGAAAAACTTGAAACTAATATACCAGGTGTTTATGCTGCGGGTGATGTTACAGGTTCTTTAGCACAAATAGTTGTTGCTGCTGCTGAAGGTGCTGAAGCAGCTACTAATGCTTACTTATACCTTAAAGGAGGGTTTTATGGAAAAGGAATAAGACCAGTTGATTATGGAAAAAAGTGAGTTAATGAAAGCAAAAAAAATAATACTTGGTATTTGAAATGAAAAAATCGACTAAAAAACGAATTTTTACTATAATAACCTTGTTTGCTTTTTTAGGAAGTAGTGTAACGTATGCAATAATGTCTGCAATCCCTTCACAAAATCAAATACAAGCCAATTGGAGAGCCAAATTAGCTATAGTCATATATGGTGAACTTTATCCTATACCAGCAGACGTTGGTGTTACAAATGAAACTAGATCTAAATTATTCACTATTAATTCAGATGGTATCATTTATAAAACTGGTGAAGAGTCTGCCACTTTAGGAGAATTCTTTGAAATTTGGGGTGAGAATTTTAATAGCACTTGTATACTAGATTATTGTAACAATGAAAACCACTCTATGAGGATGTATGTAAATAATGTAGAGAATTTTCAATATGAGAATTATGTTATAAAAAACGGAGATTTTATTTTAATTGACTACAGATAAAGAATTTAAAGTTCATTATTTAAATTTACTTATGTTTATTACAAGAGTATGGAAAGATTTGGAGAAG
>JAFCFQ010000118.1 GCA_017608545.1 Candidatus Aenigmatarchaeota archaeon | reverse complement strand
TCTATTTCCTTTATTATCTCATCATGCGATTTTGATTGCAAGTAATCTAAAAACATTTTTATCGATTTTCTCAGATATTCTTCTATTTGCATTGATAGTTCTGCAAGGGATTTTAGATTTAACTTATTTAGAATTTTATTAAAAGATTTAGACAGTATTGGTTCTCCATGAACAATCTTACTTCTAGCATCATAAGCACCTCTAAGGGTTCCAAATATTTTCTTTCTCTCTTCTTCATCTTTTCCAAGGAAGTATGCACATCTAAGAGCAAGTCTATAGCTTAACTCCCCTTCTACTCCTTCAAGAAATAACGCTTCAAATGCTGTAATGAAATCTATTAGTTTATCTTCTGGTAATCTTCTGTCATAAGAAAAGTTAAATCTTCTAATGGCTACGTCCAAAAATGGGTGATTTTGTATATTTAAACTTTTAAACTTGCTCCAAAACGCCTTGAGGCTCTCTACGTCATCATTAGTAAGTTTGTAAAGTGGACCATGTATTACTCTTCTATGACCAGAAGAAGCCCATGAAGTTCTCCATACTTTTGGATATCTGAGTATTGTTGAATATTGTACTGAACCTTTCTTGAAAAGTCTAAGCGCAGTTATAATTCTCTCAATGGGGGGTGTTAAATCCTCTTGACTTCTTTTGCTCAGAGACTTTACTTTCAATTCTATACAGAATATAGTGTCTATAAAACCTCCATGAGGTAAAAAGAGAGGCTCTCCAAAAGCCCCATGACTCAAAAGCATCTTAAATTCATTCTCAGTAATCTTTCTAATTATAAAGTCTCCTAAATCTATCCTTTCCGCCTCTTCTAATTCAAAATTTAGTAAAGGGGTAATGGCTATGATTTCCCTTCCTTCGGTGTAAATGTATTCCTCTAACTCGTTATATAGACTATTAAAAGTGATCTCATCATAGTCAAATCCTTTAATATCAACATATTTCATTAGAAATGTTCCTATTTATTTTTCCGTTTTTATCTGTTATTTTCGTTTCAATCATTTTATGAAATTCATTCTTTACCATAAAATCCATGCAAGAGACAACCTCTGGCAACTTTAATATCTCCTCAAGATTCATCTTAACAAACGATGCCAGAGGATAACTTAGTTTCAGAGTTGTGCCCCATGATTTTTTATTTATGTCTATTCTAAAATCATAATCAAGTAATGGATTAATTTGTTCTTTTTCTGCTTTTTTCTTGAGATGGGATAAAGAGGTTATTACTGCCTTCTTCATGTGTTCATAGAATTCTCTTTTGCCTTCTTCTTTATTTTTATAAGCTTTCATTTTCTCATCCATGTTTTGATTTAGACAATGGTGTAGGCGAGCTCGCAATTTCGGACAACGTATTGCAGATAAAAGAAGTTGCGGAAGGCAATTTGGAGAAATCTTTGATTTCCCTTTTATCCGTTGTTAGATGAAGTGACGTCTTCCTTTTTAACAAAATCATATTTACCCAACCTAAGCAATGCTAATATCAATAAATGCATGTAGTTAATACTATATTCTTGAAATAACATTAGTGAATGAGCAACTTTATGTCTTAAGTTATAACCAGCTTTTTCTACAAGCAGAAATTTCAAAAATAATAGGTCATCTTCATCAAAAAGTTTCCTGATAGGTTCTTCATACAAAAGAGCGTGAATGTCTTTCTCTCTTACAATACTTCTACCTTTATTATCTTTGGTCATGTAAAAAGTTGTTACGCCAGAAAATTCTTATTACTAATATAGGCTTCTAAACTCAAGCCTTTTTCTCATCAAGTCCTCTGGTACTTGAAACTCCTCGGCTAACTCCCTAACAGGATCCGGGCTGTCTTCCAGCCAATCTTCATTTAAAATCTTCTCTAATTTATCTCTTGGAACCAAAAAATAGCAGGCAAAAATCTCTGCCTCTTTTTCCTTTTCTCTAACCTTTAAGCTCTCGAGAAAGTCTTTATCCTCATCAACAAAATAGTTTGCTTCTCTTTTTCGGTGGAAAAGATGATGGGCTAAAGCATGCAAGATAAGATGTCTTTTCTGGTGG
>JAFCFQ010000021.1 GCA_017608545.1 Candidatus Aenigmatarchaeota archaeon | reverse complement strand
TTAACATAACTCTTAGAATTTTATCTGATAAAGAATTAAATGTAGTTTCTCAAGAAAAATGTTCTAATTTAAATAGTAAATCTTATGAAGATGTTTTGAACAACTTTGGTTTTGGAAATCGATTTAGATTAGATTTAGATAACTGTAATTATGGTCCTGAACCGCCTTTATCAGCAAATGTAATATTAAGAAACATTCCTGTGCTTTTTGAAGATTCTGATGAATTGTTAAAAGCCAAAATCGTTAGGTTGAGAGTATGGTAAAAGGTTATATTAAAACATTAGAAGCTGGAATTGCAATTGTTTTAATTCTTATTTCAATGGTATTTTTATTTCCTGAAAAAACAAGAACAGAACCTCAAATTTCGAATGTTGGTTATAATTGTCTAAAGTATTTGGATTACAAAGGAATTTTAAGATACTATGCTGTAAACAATTTAGAATCAGATTTAATTTTAGATCTAAGAAGTTGCATACCTCCTATTTTGAATTATACAGTAAAAATTTGTTCAACTCCTACTTGCATTACTGAGCTTCCTGAAAATGAAACGATTTTTCTATCAAGTTATTTAATAGCTGGAGAAAATTCTATTGATCCTAAATTAATCAATCTTTGGATTTGGTCAAAATGAAAGGACAAATTTTTATAATGACTGCAGTACTAGTTTTAATAGCTTTAATTTTACTAAAAAATGCAATTCAACCAATTGAAATTGAACCTAAAAGCTTTTTGTATGAAAATTTTGTAAACCTAAGAAATGAGTTAATAAAAACAGTGGACATATCTATTTTGAATCAAGAAGATGTTGCAACAAACTTAAATAATTTTATTATTTTTTCTAAAAACCTTTATGCACAAAGAGGATATAATGAAACTGTTGAATTTAATGTAATAACTTATGAAAACACAACTGAAGTTCATATGAATGTTTCTCTTGAATTAGGAAATTCATTTATAGAAGATAAATTTATAATTAATAGAACGGTATATTCATGAAAGGTCTAGAACCATTAATAGCAGCAATTTTTATTATTTTGATATCTGTAATAGGAATTGCAATTGTTCTAGAATCTAGCCAAACATCTACAGAAAGATTGCAAGAAATAAGTTTAATGAAAGAAGGTAAAAATATTTTAACTCAGATAGACAATGCCATCAGAGATGTTGCACAACAAGGTGAAGGATCGACTAGAGCTCTAACAATTAGTGTGAGTGGTGGAAATTATTTTATAGATACAGAAAATGAAGCTATCGAATTTTCAATGGATAGCAAATCACAAATAATTGGTGTAGGTGTTTCTAAAACTGAAGGAAATGTAAATATGTTTGGAGAATTAGACAGAATTTTATTGAATGTAACATATTCTAATATCAACATTACTGGTGGAGGAAGATTTGGTAAAGGCTATCATAATTTAATAATAAGGAATAATGGCTATGATTTTTTAAATCAAAAACAAGTTGTCAGTGTATCTTTAGTGCCTCCTGTATTGCCACCGACAGCTTTAACTGTTCAATTTAATCAAGATGACTCACCTTACATAGTTACAGGAAGTTATGTCAGTGGTGTTCCAAGCAATCTAAACACCATAGGTGAGGGGGCAACTTATGATGTTGAAGAAGAAATTTCAGGTTCTGCATTACAATATGGAAGACCAGAAGTAGACATTTCAACAGGAAGTTGGGTGGATTCTAATGGTAATAATAACAATATATTGTATGATGACATAGATGAAACTACACCAGATGATAATGACTATATACAATCATCGAATAATCCTTCAGGCGATACTTATGAAGTAAAATTATCACCTCTTACAGATCCAGGGGTTGATACAGGTCATATTATTAGATACAGATACTCTACAGGAATGTCAGGAACTGGAAAACCATCAGAAATAGATTTGGTAGTTAGGCTTATGAATGGTTCAACTGAAATAGCAAATTGGATACACAGTAATTTGGCTGGTAATCTCCCATTTGTAACATCAACACAAACGCTAACTGAGGCACAAGCAAGTTTAATTTCAGATTACACAAATTTAAGATTAATATTCACAGCAACTAAGGTAGGAAAAGGTACAAGAGATATTTGGATAAAAATTTCATGGGCAGAATTTGAAATTCAGGAAACAGGAAATTACAAGTTAGAGATTTGGCATAACTCTACTCCAATTAGTTATCCAGGAACTTTGTATAGTATTAATGCTACAATAAACTTCACAACTAACTTTTCCACTACATATTCTTTACAAATATATGATTGGCTGAACTCAGAATGGGTATCAACAGATTGTGATTCTGGAAATGTTTTAGCAGATACGCCGACTCAATGGTGGTGTAGTGAAAGTACAAATCCAACTAACTATAATTCTTCTGATGGAGTAATAAGAATAAGGATAATTTCAACAGCAGATATTGAACCCAGTTTGTTAAAAGAAGATTATATCCAATACTATGTAAATTATATACCATAGAAACCTTTATATGCAGACTTTTGCAATTTTTATAACATGAAAGGAATATCTCCAATTATAGCATCGGTTTTGTTAATTGCAATAACTATGAGTATTGCTGTCGTTTTAGCAGCTTATGTTACTAGTTATACAAGGTCAGCTACAGAAAGCATACCATCAGCCTGTATCGGTGGTGCATTGTTTGTTCATGGAACACCAACTTGTAGCGGAAGTACGTTAACAATTACTGTAGAAGCTAATTATGTTACTTTAACTGATTTTAAAGCTGATACTAGGAATGCGACGACAGGAGAAATAATAGACGCAGCTGTATCAAGAGCAAGTGGTCCATCTTCATTAGCACCAGGAGAAATAGGGACTTTAACATTTACATTGCCTTCAGGATGTTCTGGCGTGGAAGAAGTTAGAGTTACAACAAATTGTTTCAATGTCAGAACAGATTGGGTAACAATCTAGTTACTTATTTATTTTTATTTTTAGAAGATTTATTTAGTTATACGAGGTGAAAAAATGGCATATAGTCATACAAATAGTAGAGGAGAAACTTTTTGGCTTCATCAGAAAGGAAAGTTGTTTTTCTTTTCTAGAAATCCAGAAGGAGCTATAGATTTACCCCCAAATCTGGAAGTATTTGAAAATCCAAGGACAGGACTACCTATGGTGAGAAAAAAGAAGGAATGATTTTTCTAGTAAAACTATTAATATTTTAAACAACAATTAGAATAACATGCCAAAAAGAAAAAAAGTTTCTAAATTACCTTTAATAATTTTTTTAATGCTTGTTTCATTTTCATTCATTTCAATAGCATTAGTTAATTTAATAAATCCAGAAGATTATTTAGTTGCAGATGTTTTAGAAGTTTCTGGAAACACAGTAATACTTGGTCATAATTGCACTGCTATAATTGCCCAAACTTCCCCTGAAAGAGCACATTCTATTGAAATAGGTATAAAGGGAATTATAGAACAAAGACCTAACACACATGATATATTTGCACAAACTCTAAAAAGTTTCAACATATCTTTAGAATATGTTACATTAGATGAATTCAAAGATGGAATTTATTATGCTAATTTACATTTAAGATCAGGAAACAAATTTTTAAAATTGGATACAAAACCTTCAGATGGTATTGCTTTAGCTTTGAGAATGAACTCTACGGTTTACATCAATAAAACTTTATTGCAAGAGGTTGGAAAAAACATTTGCTAATCCAAACAAATTCTACAATCTTTCAATTCAGGAAAAATTTTCATGTGAATATCACATAACAATTTTTTCTTTCTAATTAACTTGCAGATATTACAAAAAGCATCCAAAGTTGTTAAAGAATTTAATTCACCAGATGCTATTCTGTCAACAAAAATCTCAATTTCTTTGTTAATTTCTTCATCTTTCTCTATGCTTTTAATTTTAGACCCTCTTAAATTTCTCATGTATTGTGATATTGCAGATTGTGTTAAACCTAATTTTGTTGCAGCATTTTGTTGTGTTAATTTGTATTTTTCCATTAATCTTTTTGCTATTAAGGCTCTCATTGTTGGCAAAACGTATTGTGCAACGGCTTCGCAATAAGGTTTCATTATAACACTGTTATAAAAATAGAATTATAAGTTTAAATTTTTAACCCAATGGTTTGGGTTAATCATAAAAAAATTTATAACCATATAGTAGTATGTATTTAAATATTTTACTATAAAAATAATATTAAACAAAATAGCAATGCTTAAATACAGAAATTGTTTTAATAAATAGAGTGGTTAAATGATAGTTTCACAAGATGTTTTAGATGCATTAAAGCAAATTGGTTTAAACCTTTATGAAAGAAAGTTATGGGTTGCTTTGCTTTCAAGAGGAACATCCACAGCTGGAGAGTTATCTTCATTAGCTAAAGTTCCACATAGTAGAACTTACGATGTCTTAGAGTCTTTGGCAGAAAAAGGTTTTGTAATGATACAATCATCGAAACCTTTGAAGTACGTAGCAATTCCACCAAAAGAAGCTTTGGAAAGAGCGAAGAAAAAATTGAAAGAAAGGATGGAAACCGAAATAAATAGAATAGCAAAATTTCAAAATTCTTCAGTTATAAAAGAATTAGAAAAGGTTTACAAAAAAGGAGTTAAAATGGTTGAACCAGGAGAAATGACAGGAGCTTTAAAGGGTAGAAATGCTTTACATCAACAACTTGAAACGATTTTCAAAGACGCCAAAAATGAAATATTAATTTTTACAACACTAAAAGGTTTAACGGATTTGGGTTCTATTCATACTGATATTTTAAAAAAAGCAGCTAAAAGAGGAGTAAAAATAAGGATAGTTGCCCCATTCAATAAAAGTACAGCACCAATTATAAATAATTTAAAGCAATTTGCTGAAATAAGAAAAATAGAAAAACCAGATATAACAGGAAGATTTGTTGTTGTAGATGGTAATCATGTTGTTATGGCATTGACAGACGAAGAAGTTCATCCAACTCAAGATTTTGCTTTGTGGAGTCAGAGCCAACATATAGCAGAAGATCTGTTAGGGCCAATGTTTAAATTCGTTTGGCAGAATTTAGAGCCACTATGATTTTAAATAAACGAATAAATTTATTTTTTGTATTTTAAAATACCTTAATCTTTTTAGAATTTTCTAAAGATTATTTAATTTTCACGCTTTGAATGATTTTATTATTTTTTAATTTATTTTTTCCAGTACCACTTTTTCTTTCAGTTTTATAGCCAATTGAGATTTCATTTCCAAATCTAGTTACATAAAAGAAAGTTTCATCTCTTTGAGTGCTGAATCCATTATAATTTTTTGATGAATTAGAAGGATAAGAATAAAGTAAAAATTCAGTTTCATAATTTTCTTTAGAATTGAAACCATCAATTATTGCTTTTTCTGCTCTTCTCTTTAATTTATTCTTCTCTTTTTTCTCTAAGGGACACTTGTTTATAAATTTTTTAGCATCCATTATTAACGCTTTTTTTCTTACATCATTTTCAGATGATAAAATTTCGTTGTAGCAGTATTGGGCAATTTCTAATGTTACATTCTCATCTTTAAAATTTATTGTTAAATCATTTGTCTTAATTACTAAAGAATCCGTTTTTGTTATTTCATCTAATTCTTCAAGTATTCCACGAAGTCTTGCTTGTACATATTTCTTTCGAAGAAGTCCGTTTCTTAGTAATAATTTTTCACTCTCCTCATCGGATAAATTTTTCACTTTTTCCATAAAATTTAATTTTAGTTTACACTTAAATATTTTTCGTTTAAACGAATCTTGGTCTCTTTGACAAGAACTTAGGTAATGATAATGGTTTGAATGGATAATCTTTTGTCATATTATTGATTCTCTTTTTCAACTCTTCTAAAGAGATATTTTCTATTTCTCCGGTTTCTCTAATTCTCACAGCTAATTTACCAGTTTCTTTTTCTTTTTTTCCTATAACAACTATAAAAGGTATCCATTCCATCTCAGCATCTCTTATTTTCTTTTCAACTCTTTCTGTCCTGTCATCTAAATCAACTCTGATTTTATTTTTTTCAAGTTTTTTCATAATTTCTTCAGAAAATTTTACATAATCATCATTCACAGGACATAATCTAACTTGGGTTGGTGAAAGCCAAAGAGGAAATGAAACATTTTTTCCTTTTTTTGATTCTGCATATGCTTTTTCTAATAAGGCATACATTACTCTTTCTATTGCTCCTGATGGAGAACAATGTAAAATTATTGGATACTTCTTTTTATCATTTTTATCAACATAGGCAATTTCATATCTTTTACCATTTTCTATATCTATTTGATCTGTTGATAAAGCAGAAGCTTTATTTAAATTATCTATAAAATTAAACTCATATTTTAAAACAAAATAAAAGAACCTTTTTTCCCATAATTCAACCAATACAGGCTTTCC
>JAFCFQ010000020.1 GCA_017608545.1 Candidatus Aenigmatarchaeota archaeon | reverse complement strand
AAACTGAATCAGAAGTTACAGAAGAAAAGGAAAAAACAGAAGCTAAAGAAACACCTGAAGAAACTCAAGAGACTTCTGAAGAAAAAACAGAAACTACAGAGTCTGAAACAGAGAAAAAAGAAACAGAAGAGTAATACCTTTTCTTTTAATTTATTTTTATATTTTTCTAAACAATTTATCTATTTTTGAATCTTTCTAAAGCCATATTATGTGCTTGAACATAATTTTTAATTAATATTTTCCAGTCTGCTAATGATGCCAAATCTTTTGCTTGAGCTTTTTTTGGAATTCTTTCTTTTCTATTCATTGTGACAACATCCCATAATATTTTATACAATTTTTCAACAACTTCTTCTCGAGTCTTACCGTCTCTTTCTAAAACAAATATTCCAGGTTTTATACTTTGGTCAGAATTTTGTTTAATAAATATTCCAAAACCTGCTAAATCAGAGGTTACAGACAAAACTCCATTTGCAGCACACTCTAAAGGAGTGTAGCCCCAAGGTTCATAATACGAAGGGAAGATTCCTAAATGAGAGCCTTGAACAGCTTGTTCAAAATTCAAACCCAATAGCCTATCTGTTGTAGATAAGTAAGAAGGATAAAATATAACTTTTACTTTATCACTCTCCTTATTTAAAAGATTGTTCTTTTTAAAAGCATTTATGATTAAATCATCTTCATCAACAATATAAGCAGACAAAGGAGGATCACCTTTTCTTTTAAAAGCAGCTATTTTTCTTTTACACTCTTCTAAAAACTCTTTTCTAAATATCACTTTCATTTTTGGCATTTTTCCTTTAGCAAGAAGATCTAGAGTCATTTCTTCTATCCAAGGTAATTCATCTTCCACAAACTCTCTCATATCATCATACAATTGAATACTTTCGATAAGTTCGATGTTTTCTCTTATATTGTCTCTAGGAATAAAGAAAAACACAAAAACATTTTTCTTTAACTTTTCATTTTTCATTTTTTCGTTGAGTTTTCCCAAAGCTTCTATGAAAACGTCATAACCTTTATTTCTAAATTCATATCTTCCTGCTGTGAAAAAAATCATTGCATCCCATAAATCTATTTTATAATAAGGGTTAAAATAAGCCCTTAGAAAATGTTTGATTTTCGCCCTATATTTTCTGTGTAATAAGGCAAACTCTTCCATTGTTGGAAATCTCTCTATATCTAAGCCGTTCGGTAGTATTATATCAGGCCTTTTTCCTAGTATATAACTTGCTTCTTTTGCGGTTATTTCAGATGTTGTTGAGAAAATTGTACAATTTTCAGCGCAAGCCTTTTCCATTTGATGTTTTGCTTGAACACCATATTTGTAAGGTCTTTTTGGATCTAGTGGGATGTTATTGTTAATTGCATCGTTAACTTCTTCATACAGATCTTCTCCCCAACCAGCTATCGTTCTTCCTAACATTGTTGCATGCGTAGTAAAGATTGTAGGAATTTTACCTTTTAGATGTAATAGAGCAGCTCCAGACAACCATTCATGAAAATGAGCAACAATTTTTTTGTTTTCAAAACAAGGAATCAATTTTTCTATTAAAATTCCAACTGCAGTCGACCAAGCGACAGGTTCATCAAAATCAAGTTTAGTTCCTAAAGAATCGATTTTATAGTCTTCCCATAATTTTGCTTTTATATCATTAACTTTTTCTAAAACTTTACTAAAATTAATAAGAATTACATTTGGAGTACCTTGAACTAACCACTTTCTGAAGTAACATTTGATTCCCCCTTTTTCTAAAGATGAAAATATTTTTTCTAAATACTTTGGAGGTTTTTGTTTTATTGTTTCTAGAATAGCCTTTTCTGGATAATAAGGCCCTATAGCAAAATAATTCTTTTTATATATATCAACCATTCTAGCGGCTTTTGACTCTAAAACAGCATATATTCCACCGACTTTATTACATACTTCAAAAGACACTTCAAACAAAACATCTGCATTAGCTTTCATGTTATAACCTATTATCATTATTTTTTATTTCCTTAAATAAACATCACAAAAGTGTGACCACAATTGAATAGGATTTTTAACAGGAACAGGATTGTTGTTAGTATAAGTTGGGTTTGGATTTTTTCCCTCAGGTAAAGAAAACAATTCATTACAGTAAAATATTGCACCTTCTTCCATTTGATGTTCTAGGTTACTTTCTAAAATTTCTTTTATCAAATCATTCTTTCCAATTATTTCTAAATATTTAATTAGATACGGTGTATCTCTAGGCCAAACAACTGCTCCATGATATTGATAATCGTTGTAATATATCCTTTCTTTTGAATTTCTACATAAAACACCAAACAATTTTCCATTCCTTCTAACTAACAATTTTTGGATAGAAGGCCACATTTTCTCTAAATCTTTTTTATTAAAAACATAATTGTACAATAAAACAGCAGAAACTAATGCCATTGAGGTTTCAGTAGGATCTTTTTTATCTTTGATTACTATAGAGTATAAGAAATTGTTATTTTGAAAAACTTTTTTATATTTTTCTATAGCTTTTTTATAAAGATCTCCAATATCTTTCCCTAAGTTTTCCCCTACTTTTAAAGTTCTAATAAATAAAGCATTTATTTCGGGTAACAATGCTGGTTTACACATTTCTTCCAAATTTTCTTTATTAATCCATTCTTTTGGAATTCTTGTAGATATCATTTCTCCCATAAACGAAATCCTGGAATCTGTCCAGGAATGCCAAGGCATAGAGTACAACATATAATTTCGAATTACAGGAGGTCCATTAGTTTCTATTTTGTTTTCAGAAAATCTTTTAAAAAGCAAATTAAAACTCTCTAATATTCTATTTTTCAATATTTCATCATCAAAATATTTTAAATACCTTTCAGCTAAAATGAAGAATAAAAGGCTTGTATCAACAGAGTTGTAATCATTTTTAAAATTTAGAAATCTTCCTGTTCTCTTATCTTGTTGTTTCAGCATCCATTTTATCATTTCTTTTATTTTTTTGTTGTCTAGTTTCATGTATGTTTTAAAATTATTTATTAGAGATTCTAACAAATCTCTTAACCAAACTTGTCTAAACCAAAAATCTCCAGCTTCAGGTATTATGAGATCGTTTTCAAAAACACCAAAACTGTCTAAAGAAATTATTCTTGCCAAAACTTCTTTTTTACAATTAAACTTTTTTGTTATTTGTTTTACATAAAGTTTTTCTTCGTTTTCATCAAAATCTATATTTCTCCTGTTGCAATTTATTATCAAAGAAACTTTTTCATTCCCAGAAACTCTTTTGTGGATTTCTCCAACAAATACAGGCCTAGCCCATTCCGAAATAAATTTTATACCATCGTTAGTGTTTTCTCTAAAACCGCTTCCTAGCTTGTACCTCCATTTTAAAACTTTTTTTTCAGCTAAAATGCTGCTATCATTAACAAAAAAAGAAATTTTATTTTTTCCAAAGTATGCAATCAGAGAGTCGTTGTTAACTTTGGTTTTTGTTTCTTCAGGATTTGAATCTGAAAAAACATTTCTAATATCAACTAAAGGTTTAATTATTAACTCTTTTAAAAAAGAATTTTTAATATCAAATACAATTTTTGCTGTTGCACCTTCTTTCATGTCTCTAGATAAAAAATAAGAAACATCAACATTAACTCCGCTTCCAGAATATCGGTATGTACATTTCCAAGGAGAAACTATTACTTTTTTTGGTTCAAGATGAATTCCTTTTATTCCAAAAAATACAGCATCTAAAAACTTCCAATATTCTTTTTTAACAAAGACACATAGCCCTTGAAATCTATAATCTCTGTTTGGTGCAATTAGATTTTCATGTTTCACAGAGAAGATAGATTGAGACCAAGTTGCTTGAGGTCTCTTTAGGACAGTAAAAAGATTTCTAGCATAATCCCAATCAGGGTTTTCTATAGGTTGATATCCCCATTTTAAATCATCCACTTTCATTTAAACCAAGCTTTCTTTTTAAGTCTTGCAAAATGTTCATGTAATTAATGAACGCATCATAAGGAGAATTGTATGGATTGAAGTATTTGTGAACATCACCATCAGCAAACCATTTTGTACACATGTAATAAAAATGATCAGAAGTTTGAAGCAATCTCCATATGTGTAATAATTTTGGGTTCTTTTTTACATATTTTTCAAGCTTAGCCATTTGTTCAAAAGCAAGTTTTTGCATTTCATTTTCAAGCCAAGCTGAAAGATCTCTTTGAACATCTGCCCAAGAAATTATGTGAGGAATGTCTATTGATCCAACAGGCTTGTATAACTTAATAATTTCAGATGGAGTCTTAAAATCAAGATTTGGATATTTGAAAATTTCAGATGGTAAATGTTTTAAGAATTCAAAAATTCCTGTTTCTTTCCATTGGTGTTCTCCAAATGTTTCATAATCAATGAATATATTAACACAATGACCTTCACATTTTGATAACCATATCGCATATTTATCAGCGGTTAGTGGGTATTCTTCCCACCACCTAGCAGAAAATCTAAAGCCAATATCATCACTCAATTTATAATTTCTTAATAAAGCCACAATTTTCTTACATCCATTAGGAGTATACAAATAATTAGGAGATCTCCATCCAAGGATACTTTCATGACCTTCTGTTATTATTCCTTTATACCCTAGCTTTTCAATTGTTTTTGCAATATTGTTTGAATACATTGCTTCAGTATTTCTAAAAACTTTTGGTTTTTGATTAAATAATTCTAGTATCATTTTTTTATGAAGTTTTATCTGTTCTTTGAATTCTCTTTCTGAAAATAAAGCTGCTAATGAGTGATAATAAGTTTCACTTAAAAATTCAACATTTCCCGTTTTTGCCAACTCTTTAAAAGATTCTAGAACTTCGGGTGCATATTTTTTACATTGCTCTACAAAGACTCCAGTTAAACTAAAAGCAATTCTAAATTTTTTTCCATGTTCATTTATTAAATCTAAAAGAAGTTTGTTAGTTGGTAAATAACATTTTTTTGATACTCTCTCAAAATATGCCTTGTTTTTATTCTCATCAAAATAAGGAGAATCATTAGTAAATACAGAAAATCTATTTAATCTCATTGGTTGGTGAACTTGAAAATAAAAACAGAGAGACGTCATAAGGCTCTCCTATAAACTGATATCGTTTGTTCTGCTACTCTATCCCAACCAAAGTTTTTGATTTCTTTATAGGAATTTTTTCTCATACATTCTTTTAAAACAGGATATTGTAATAAACATATTACTTTGTTAGCTATTTCATGTGTATCCCAAAAATCTACTTTAAAACAATGCATAATTTTTTCTGCAACACCAGCATTTTTAGAAACAATAACAGGAGTCCCTGAAGCAATTGCTTCCAGAGCTGTAATTCCAAATGGTTCTGATACTGATGGCATTACGTAAACATCAGCTATTGCATATGCCTTTAAAACTTCTTCATCCGTTAAATAGCCTGTAAAGATAACATTATCCATGATGTTCAAATTAATTGCTAATTTAATTAGTTCTGGCATCTGGTCTCCTTGGCCAGCAATTATGAACATAACATCTTTTCTTTTTTCCAAAACTTTTTTAGCAGTATGCAAAAAGAAGTAAGGCCCTTTTTGATTAGTTAGTCTTCCTAAGAAAAGGACAATACCTTTGTTATCCTTTTTAACCAACCCGAAATATCTTGATGAATCTATTCCATTATATATTACAATTATTTTTTCATCTTCAGCATTATATCTTTCTATTAATTGTTTTTTCATCCCTTTACTAACAGTTATAACAATATCAGCTTCTTTAATTCCTTTTTTCTCAACATCAACTATAAATTTCATAGGATATATATTGGCTGTTCTATCGTATTCTGTTGAATGAATAGTAAAAACTAGGGGTTTTCCTGTTATTTTTTTGAGTTCTATTCCAGCGCTTATTGTCATCCAATCGTGACAATGAATAAGATCAAATTTTTTGTTTTTTGCTATTTCAACGCATCTTTTATTAAATCTTCTGACCTCTTCAAAGAAATTCCACCCATAACCTTTTTTTTTTTTTTTTTCAGGCTTTGTTGTATTGTAAGGATCTAAAGCAACTGAACCCACTTCTATTATTTCTACATTTGGTATGTTATGCTTTACGTTTCCTGTTCTTTTTGGTATTAATAATAGAACTTTAATTCCTTTTTTGCTCAAATTTTTAACAAGTTCGTAACAGTGGGTACCAAGACCTCCAGTCTTGGCTGGTGGAAACTCCCACCCAAGCATCAGTATTTTCATTCTACATCATCTTTAAATATTAGAATGTTTTATAGTTTATACGTAATGTATATAGTTTACTACATATTTAAATTTTAGTCAAAATGGTGAAAAAAAATGGGAAAAAATGTATCGGATGACAAGGCTTTTTGGTTTTGTACTAGTTCAGGTTTTATAGGAAAAATTGCTCATAATCTCCTTGAATTTTCTGAATGCCTAAAAACAGTTCCCATAGAAAGTTTAGAATTTCATTTAAGAGAGGATAAGAATGATTTTGAGGCTTGGTTGAAGGAAGTAATGGAAGAACCAAAACTTGCAGCCAGTATGAAAAGAATAAAAAAGAAGAATCTTAAAGGAGATGCCTTAAGAGCTTCTATAAATAGGCTAGCCAAAAAGATTTCTAAACTAGCTTAAAACTTTGATAGCTTGAATAGCAGCAAAACCATCTCCAATTCCTGTCAAAACTCTAGGAAATTTGTTTATCAAGCATGGAACTAAACAGAAATTATATCCTTCTATTTTTTCTTTAATAGGTTTTTCTGTTGTTGGTAGT
>JAFCFQ010000019.1 GCA_017608545.1 Candidatus Aenigmatarchaeota archaeon | reverse complement strand
CCTGAAGGTATAAGAGATCCAGAAGAATAGTTTATTTCCAATTTAGAATCGATTTTTTTAATGGACATTCTTCTTGTTTATTACAATTAGATTCAATACAATAAACTATATTTTCATTTTCATCAAGAATTTTTCCATATGCAAAATTCCTATCAGGAAATTCAGGATTATCATGACAAAAAATTATTACCAAATCATCCGACATCCAAAACACTAAACAATATCTTTTTCTGAAATAATTATAAAGTCTCCAACAGATTTTACTGCAGAAAATGGAATTAAAAGCCTGCCTTTTTCATCTTCTGAAAGCTTTAATTCTGCAGCTTGTTTTGTTGGTTCAGCAAGGACAATGTTCATTAATTCTCCTGATTCTGTTATAAAATTAACATCACCAACAACACCAAATTTTCTTCCACTTTCTTCAGAAACGATTGTTTTACCAATTAATTCCTTAGCTTTTACCATGAAAATCACCTTAGTATAGTTTTGGATTTTATATATTTAAATTTATTTTGTTAAGATTTCTTTTATTATTTTAGATATTTTAGTATTAGTTTGTTTTATAGTTAATTTAGAATTATCAATTTTATAATTTGCCTTTTTTAATAAACCTTCTATTCCATGACTTTTTTCCAACTTTTCTCTAAATTTAAGATAACTTATGGTTTCTTTTTTTCCAAATCTTCCTCTTTTTAACTCTCTCTTAACTCTCACTTTAAATGAAGCGATGATTGAAATAATAATTGGTTTTGTCTTAGCCAATTTTTCTAAATATTTTAATTGCTCTTCCGATCTTAAACCTTCTATAACAATTAATTTTTTCTTAGATTTCCTTATTTTATCCCAAACCTTTTTAACTATTAATTTTTCTCTACCACCAGTATGAAACCAGTGAGCAATTAGAGCATCTGTCTTAGGTGTATATTCCAAACCTCTTTTCTTAATTTCTTCTCTTATAATATCTCCACTGTGAACTACCTCTGCATTAAATTCTTTTTTTATGAAATCAGCTGTTGTTGATTTTCCTGAACCAGGTAAACCTACTATTAAAATCAATTTTTTTGGCATAAAGAATATTATTCAAATTCGCTCTTAAATTAATAATTCGATTTTATTGAAAATTTTAATGATTTCTTTAAACTTTAAAAAGAAGAATATCCAAAAAGCTACCCAAAATAACCATAAATTTAAACTCAACACTCCAACTAGCATTAGAAAAAGTAAAAATACATCAATTTTTTTAATTTTATTAATTGCTTTAGCTTTTTTCATATAAAAGAATCCCCTATGAAGTTTTATATTTACTAGAACTTCTTATAACATCTAATTCTCTAGAATCTTTATTAGTATAAACCCACCCTATACTAGTCGCTCTAACAGATTTTTCTGATCCTTCAGGTATGTTTTCATAAAGGCCATCTGATAATTTATTTTCAGTCATAATACCACTATATAGTAGTTATAATATCTAATATATAAAGATATTGTTTATTTACTTCTTATTGGTAGTTATAGACGATAACTTTAAATATTACTATTAATAAGTAATTAATAGATAAATATGACTGACTATATGGAAAGGATATTAAATAAAGTTGCATATGCTGATGGTGAAAAAAGAGTAGACGAAAGTGGTTTGACAGTATTCGATGATGGAAAACCTTATAAATTTGACTTAGGGGCTGCTGCATATGCACTTGGTGTACCTAAAGACATGAATCCTGTGCAAGGCATAGCTTATAAGATTTTAGGTTTCAAAGCCAACAAATTTGAAGCAGCAAAAACACCATCTTCATATTACAAAGCTCTTTCAAACTAGCTTTCAACAAACAATGTTTTTACTTTAGGTGTTAGTGCATACATGTAAGCTTTTCCTCTAGCCTCTCTTTGAACATATCCCTCTAGCATTAATCTTTTAAGAATATTATTAACAGATCTTATGGCATGTTCTTTACTCTTATAATTTTTAAGTTCTAGTTCTTCGACAATTGCTCTAGGAGTAAGCCAATCTTTCTTTGATAATAATTCTAATATGATTTTTTGCTTAAAAGGTAAGTTTCTAAATTGTTCTTCTGTTGGTGGCTTTGGCATAAAAGTAACCACAGGTTCTTCAAGTCTCACTTTTGGAAGTTCAATTTCTTTGTGCTCTTCTATAAGTTTTTCATCTATGACATCTAGGTTTTTTTCTAGGGCTGATTTAACTAATCTATCACAAAATTTTAAAACTTCTCTAGGAAATCCACCTGTCCTTTCATATATTTTTTCTATAGCACCCTCTGTAAACGGTTTTATACCCTCTCCACCAACATCTTCTATTCTTTTTCTTACTAATTGTTTAACTTCATTTTTGTCTAAGGATGTTAATGATATTCTTGTTATTATTCTCTGGTCAAAAGTCTCTAATTCAGATTTAATTTTTTGTTCCAAATTTGGCATTCCAGCTATAACTAAACTAACATTATCAATTTGATCTGTTAAAACTCTCAACCACTCAAGAACTTCTTTATTAGTCTCATGAGCTTCATCAACCAAAAAAACTAAATGATTTTCTTTTAACTTTTTATTAATGTATTCAGGTAACGTATACAAAGAAGGCTTTTTTCTTAAAATTCTTTCCCATATGCTAAAACCAAATATATCTGTAAACAAATTAACAAAATCTTCTGGCTTTTTCGGAGGTTTACTCACATATAATTTAGAAGCATCATAATTAGCTTCTAACCATTTAAGAAAAGTGCTTTTTCCAGCTCCAGTTTTACCTGTTATCAAAGCGATTTTATGTTTATTTTTGATATGATCTAAAACAGCTTTTACTTGCTCATTATAACCAACAAACAATTTAGGGTCAATTTTAAGAACAAAAGGGTTTTCTTTCCATCCCCATTTTGAAAAATCAATGTTCATATTATTCATAAAATATTCACGTGAAGAAAATATTTAAATCTTTCTATTCACGTGAAGTACTATGTGAAGGTTTTGTGAAGATAATGTGAAGATTTCTAAGAAAATTACAGTTTTTTATGAATATTTTGTGAAGGTTTTGTGAAAAATACGTGAAGTTCATGCTTTGAAATAATTTGTGAGTTATATTACGTGAAGGTTTTGTGAACTTCACGATATATTCACGTGTATTCACATAATCTTCATGTGAACTTCACATATTCACGTGTGAAGGTAACGTGAAGATTATTTTATGTTATATTTAATTGTTGATATTCACGTGAATATGTTGAGTGTTGTGAGTCTAAAGTGTGAGTTAAGTGTGCTTGAAATGATGTGAAGACGTGAAGATTTTATGAATATTCATGTGAAGAAAAATTCGACAAATTATAAAAATTTCTGATTATTTTTTCGACAAAAAACGAAAAATAGTGTAAAAATAAAGTTTTTTATATTTAATTGAACCATATATATACAGGTGTCGCATTTGCAAAGAAGGAGCAAAATAAAATTATTAAAAATATTTAATGTATTAAGAACTAATGGCCCTCTACATATAAGAGGAATTGCTAGAATTACAAATATACACCCAGCAACAGTTTCAAGTATTATCAGTAGATTGAATTATTTTTTTGATATAGATAATATAGAAATTGTTCCTGGTTTTAGGGCCAAAATCGTAAGGTTAAAAAATCCTGACATAAAAATTGAAGATGTAGAAAGATATCTTGAAGTTAGAAAACAAATAAAAAATATATAACTATCCTTTTCGATCATGCCACAGATATTTAACAGTTTCTCCGAGAAGGCTCCTAATTTCTGCTTTTATTTCATCTTCACGAGCCTTATATCTTTTATCTAGAACTACTACTGGATTTTCAGTAAATGGTGTAAACGGTAAACCAAACTCATCTCCATAAATATCTATAACACCATCTATTTCTCTTATTTTTTCTTCTATCTCATAAGTTGAAAATTCTGAATCTTCACAGTCTGCAGGACCTCTTATTATTAATTTGCTCATATTAATTACTACTTCATAGTAATATTTAAATCTTTCGTATGTCTTTAGCAATTATTTCTATTTTTCCCTTATATTCTTCTACTTTTCCTAAAACTGAAATTTGATCTCCATTTTCCAGTTCGTAAGCAGTACCAATATTTGAATTTTTAAATGCAACAACACTAATTTCTCCTGTATTATCTGCAACTGTTAAAAACACGTGGTTGTTTTTGCTTACATATACTGAAGTTACCATACCTGTTATCCTTTCTATTTGTCCTATTTTCAGATCTTTTATTTTAACTATATTTTCGTTATTATATTGAACAATAAAGAATAGAGCTATAATTCCAAGAATAGCTATAGATATTGATAATTTTAAAATGTTCATAAATTTAATAAAGAAGACCATAATTTTCAGTATTTTTTACTACCTTTAGTTGTAACAAATAACTATATATACTACCATATGGTAATTATTAATATGTCCGAACTTGCTAGGTATATATTAGCAAAAGCTGCAAAAAACGCTTTTATTAGATCAAAAAATACTTGGGAAGAAATAGATGATGCTATTAGAAATAAAAGAATAGTAGAAATATCATATCAAAATGGTAAGATAGCTGAATTAAAATATATAGATAGAAAAGGAAATGAAAAAACTATTACAGGTGAAGAATTCTTAGGAACAATAAAAAGAGCTAGAAACAGTCTTCTTATTTCAGAAAAAATCATAAAAGAACTTTGAAAACTTCTTCATATATTGGACCTTTAGGAGTTAATTTTGATTTAAATAGCACTATTGCATCGACTTTCATTTTTCCTATTTCTATATCTTCCAATTCTTCTATAAGAATCCTTAATTCATTTTTGTTCCTACCTGTTTTAACCCTTCCCAAAGTCAAATGTGGTATAAATTTCTCTTCTTTTAAAAATCCTAATACTTCTATAGAATCTTGTATAGTTTCAGCTAAGGATGTTATTATGTCATATCCATCTTTCACCCCAAGCCATATAACTCTTATGTAGTTTTTATTCGGAAAAACTCCGAGTCCTTTAATTACTATTTCAAATGGCTCAAATTTTTCAGATATCTCTTCGAGAATTTGTTTTAATTTCTTTACTTCTTCATCTTTTATCTCTTTAAAAAATTTTATATTAAAATGCAAATTTTCTGGTTCAACAAATTTTATATCAAATTTAGAAAATTTTCTCTGAATTTCTAAAATTTTCGGCTTTATTTCTTCTGATATTGGAATTCCTAAAAATGCACGCATAAACTTATTATATTTTGATAAAATTTAAACAAGTTCGTTTTTTGACTATTCGTGAAACTTGTATTCAGAAACACGTTTTATAAGATATAAATTTTTATAAATCAGCTAAGAGAATTTTATTTACCTGTTTAAAAAATTGTGTTTTAGAAGTTTTTAAAATACAATATATTGTGGTTTTTTAATGCTCTGCCCTTTTTGTAGGTCACCAAAAACTAGAGTAATAGATAAAAGAAATACGGAAGAGAATAAAGTGATACGAAGAAGAAGAGAGTGTTTGAAGTGTAAAAAACGTTTCACGACATATGAGAGAGCTGTCTTAGATCTAATAGTTATAAAAAAGGGTGGTAAAAGAGAACGGTTTGATAGAAATAAACTAAAAACAGGAATAATGAAAGCTTGCGAAAAAAGGCCTGTTAGTCTTAGAGCAATTGAAAGACTTGTAAATGAAATTGAAGCAGAGCTTAGAAAATTGCATAAAGTAGAAATAAAAAGTAGAATAATAGGAGATTTCGTAATGGAGAGGCTTAAAAAAATAGATAAAGTAGCTTATGTTAGGTTTGCCTCTTACTACAAACATTTTAACAATATACAAACTTTCAAAAAATCTTTAAGGTGATAAAATGGTTGAAAAAATTAGAAAAAGAGATGGAAGAATTGTTCCTTTTGAAAAAGAAAAAATAACAAATGCTATTTTTAAGGCTGCTAGAGCTGTTGGTGGCTCTGATAGAAAACGTGCAGAAGAACTAACAGAAAAAGTAGTATCAATTATCAACGAAAAATTTGCTGATAAAATACCAACAGTTGAAGATGTACAAGATGTTGTAGAAAAAGTTTTAGTAGAAAATGGACATTACAAAACTGCTAAAGCTTACATATTATATAGAGAAGAACATAAGAAACTTAGAGATGTAAAATCTTTACTTTTAAATGTTGGTGATGTTGTTGATAACTACATAGCACGAAATGAATGGAGAATAAGGGAAAATGCTAATATTGATTTTTCATATTCTGGACTTTTATGGCATGGTGTTGGAACTATTATGGCTTATTATGCTTTAAATCATGTTTATCCTAAAGAAATTGCCAAAGCCCATATAGATGGTGATTTTCATTTACATAATTTAAGTATGAGTTTATGTGGATATTGTGCTGGTTGGAGTTTAAGACAATTAATTCTAGAAGGATTTAATGGAGTTCCAGGAAAGGTTGAGGCAAAACCTGCAAAACATTTGAGATCTCTAATAGGCCAAATGGTTAACTTTATAGGAGTTCTCCAAAATGAATGGGCTGGCGCTCAAGCTTTTTCATCTTTTGATACTTATCTTGCTCCTTTTGTAAGACAAGATAAATTAAATTATAAACAAGTTAAGCAATGTATTCAGGAATATGTATATGGTATGAACATCACATCTCGCTGGGGTGGACAAACACCGTTTTCTAATATAACTTTGGATTGGACAGTACCTGAAGATATAAGAAATGATCCTGTAATAGTTGGTGGTAAACCTCTTGATAGTGTTTATGCTGATTATCAAGAAGAAATGAATATGATTAATAAAGCTTTT
>JAFCFQ010000018.1 GCA_017608545.1 Candidatus Aenigmatarchaeota archaeon | reverse complement strand
CAAATCGATTCTTCCTGCAGAAGGCAAATCTTCTAATTTGAATCCAGAATCTGTTTTACCTCTTGTGTAGAGAACAAAAGTTCTCATAGCTTAAAACCTTTGAATTTCTTAGCAAGTTTAGATATCATTCCTCTTTTTCCAGAAAACATTTTAATCATTTTTCTCATTTGCTCATAATACTTTAAAAGTTCTCTTACTTCAGATTCTTTTGTTCCAGAACCTTTTGCTATTCTTTTAACTCTTGAAGCATCTATTATTCTTGGATTTTCTCTTTCTTCTTTTGTCATTGATTCTATCGCATATTTCCATTTTTTCATTTTTTCTTCTTGTTTAGAGACATCAAAATCTTTAGGTAATTTCATTGGAAGTCCTGGCATCATTCCTAAAATAGATTTTAAAGAACCCATTTTTTGAATTGATTTTATTTGTTCGTAGAACTCGTTTATTGTGAATTTTCCTTCAACAATTTTTTTAACTGTTTCAGGTTTAACTTCAGCTTCTTTTGCTTTTTCTAAAAGACCTTGAATGTCTCCAAATCCTATTAATCTTGATATGAATCTATCAGGATCAAAAACCTCTATTGCATCAAGTTTTTCTCCTGTTCCAATGAATTTTATCGGTGCCCCTGTAATTGCACAAGATGTTATTGCCCCACCACCTCTAGCTGTCCCATCCATTTTAGTTAAGAATATTCCTGTTATTCCTACTAACTCTTTAAAACCTTTTGCTTGTTCACCTGCAGCTTGTCCTAAGTCTGCTGGTATTGTTAATAAAACTTCATCTGGTTTCGCAAACTCTGCTAGTTTTTTTAATTCTTCTGCCAAATCTTTATCTAAAGCACTTCTTCCTGAAGCATCGATTATTATTATATCATATTTTTTGAATTTTTCAAGACCTGTCTTTAAAATCTCTATAGGATCTTTTACATCTTTAGGAGCATAACAAGGGACATGAATTTGAGACGCTAATTGAGATAACTGATCCATTGCAGCTGGTCTGTGTATATCACAACCTATTAAAGCTGGTCTTAATCCTCTTTTTTGATAATACTTTGCTACTTTTCCTATTGAAGTAGTTTTTCCGCTTCCATACAAACCAATGAACATTATTTTTCCAGGTCTCATCATTATTTCTGGTTTTTTTCCAACAAATTTCACTAATTCTTCATAAACTATTTTAATTACATGCTCTTTTGGTGTCATTCCTTTTGGTGGTTTTTCTTTTAGAGCCCTTTCTTCTATTTTTTTGGTTAAATTCTGAGCCAATATTATGTCAACATCTCCTGCCAAAAGAGTTCTTTGAATATCTTTGGCTAACTCATCTAAAACTTTTTTATCAATATAACCAGCTTTAGTTATTTTTCTTAAAGCTTCTTTTAAACCTGAACTCAATTTTTCTAGCATAACTAACAGTTTAATTTTATGATTTTTAAATATTTAATATGAAAGTTGTTGGTATAGATTTGGCTGGAAAATTTGAAAATCCAACTGGTTTTTGCTCTTTAATAAACTCTAAAGCAGAAACTAAGTTGTTGTACAAAGACGAAGAAATAATAAATGAAATAGAAAAAATAAAACCTGATTGCATTGCAATAGATGCTCCTTTTTGGCTACCTAGATTTGGAGCTTGGAGACCATGTGATGAAAAATTGCTAAGAAGAGGTTTTAGGCCATTATCTCCTTTATTACCAACAATGAGAATTTTGGCTTTGAGAGCTTCCAAACTAGTTAAAATTCTAAGAGAAAGAAACTATAAAGTTATAGAGGTTTTTTCTAGAGCATCAGAAGAGATATTAGGCTTATCTAAAGAACCTAGAAAGAATAAGGATGAATACGATGCATTATTGTGTGCTTTAACTGCCAAAGCGTACTTAGAAGGAAATTATGAAGATTTAGACGGGATAATAATACCTAAATGAAAAAAATTGTGAAAATTGTATAGGCTACAAACACAGAAAAATTGAAGAAAAATAAAACTTGTTCTGTTGGTTACATTTTAGGAGAAATGGTAGCAAAATATATTAGTGATAGTGATCAAAAGAATCCTGAATTGATTAAGGCTGTTACTTATGTTAATGTTGCATCTTTACAATATCCTGAAGAGATGAGGCAGAGATTAGAAAATTTAAAAGAAAAATTAGATTCACTCTAACAATTTCTCAACAATTTTATTAGGGTCAAATTTTTCCAAGTCTTCATAATTTTGTCCTACTCCTAAATATAATATAGGTTTTTTAATTGTCCAAGAAGCACTTAAAGCTGCCCCACCTTTTTCATAAACATCTGTTTTTGTTAATATTAATGCATCAACTCCGACTGCATCATTAAATGTTTTACATTGATCATAAACATCATTTCCAGTTAGAGCATCTAAAACAAGAATTTTCAAATCAGGTTTATTAACTCTAACTATTTTCTTTAATTCTTCCATAAGGTTAACATTAGCATGACTTCTGCCTGCTGTATCTGCTAAAACAACATCTATGTCTTTTGATTGAGCGTGTTTAACAGCATCAAAAATAACAGCAGCCGGATCTGCTCCATATTTATGCTTAATGACTTCTATTCCAAGATTTTTTCCATGTTCCTCTAATTGTTCTATCGCAGCTGCTCTCCAAGAATCTCCAGCAGCAAAAGCACATTTGAAATTATTTTTTTGTAAAAGATGACCTACACGAGCTATGGTTGTCGTCTTTCCTGAGCCATTATAGCCTAAGAAAACGATCAAGAATGGTTTTTTAGTTTTTATCTTTTCAATTAAATCAAAGCCTTCAACATCCAAAATTTCAAGAATTGATTTTCTAAAAGATTCTTTAACAACCTTTTCTATTTCTTTCCTTTTGATAAATTTACCTACTAAGTTATTCTTTAAATCATTACAAATTTTTTCAGCAACTTCAACAGCAACATCAGAGCTTATTAAACCAACTTCTAAATCGTATAAAATATCCTTTAAATCATCTTCAGTTATCTTTTTCTCAGTTAACTTTTTCTTTATTTTTTCTAAAATACTTCTTTTTTTGGGTTTCTCTTCTACTTTTTTAGGAGCTTCTGGTTTGATTTTTCTTTTAATTTTCTCAAGAATTTCTGGTTTCTTTTCAGAAGGTTTTTCTTTAATTTCAGGTTTAATTTCTTCTACCTCAGGCTTTTCTTCTGGAATTTCTTTTTTTTCAAGTTCTTCTTTAATAACTTTTGGTTTAACTTCTTCTTTCACTTCAGGCTTTAGTTCTTCTTCAACTATCGGTTTCTCCTCGATTTTTTCTTCAACAATTTCTTCCTCTTTCTTAACTTCAACTTCAGGTTTTTCTATTTCACCTTCTATTTCTTTAACAAGCTCTTCTTTAGGTTCTTCTATTTGTTCTTCTTTTTTTACTTCTTCAACAGCTTCCTCTATTTTCTCTTCTTCTTTTTTTATTAATGTTTTAGAAATTTTTTCTATTCCTTCCTTTAATTTCTTCTTCAAGAATCCAAACATTAAATCACTTTTGAAGTTTTTCTATTTCTTGTTGAACCTTTTCTAATTGCATAACAAAAGCTGAGCTTTGTTTTAATACATCATTTAAATTGTTTTCAAGATCTTTAATTCTCTTTTCCAAAATTTCTAAAGCATTTTCTCTTTTCTTTTTGATTGCAACACCGCTTCCTACACCGACTATTATTTCTTCGCAATTTTCTATACTACCATAAACAAAATTTCCACTACCTAAAGGAATTAATGCTTTATTTGGTTTCGTGATTTTTAACTCTTCTATCGCATTTCTAGTTTTTTGTAGTTCTTCTAGTTTTTGATTAATCATGTTTGCTCTTTCTTGAAGTGCTTTTAAATTTGCATCCAAAATTTGGAGTTCTATTAATTTTTTTTGCAATTCTTCTTTTTTGCTCATGAAAAAACCTCTTCGTATCTTCCTATTTCAGGACCAGTTGAAATCTCTGAAAATACAATTCCTCTACTATTAACAATTATACCTGATTTTATAAAAGTACTACCATAACCAACGGTTCCTACATCAACTTTAACTTTTAATATTTCTTCGATTTTTTTCATCTCTTCTTCTGTAGCTTCTCTGTGGCATAAACATCCTTTGTTATTTGCAACGGCAATTGACCCTACTATATCTAAATTTGCAATTTTTCCAATTTCTACTTCACAATTTAAAGTATCTGATATTTTTTTCTTAAATCTTTTTAATTTTTCTGATATTAAACAACCTTTATCATTACACAAAATTAAATTTCCTAAAGCCGTTTGTTTTGATTTAATAATTTCAAGATTTAAATCAAATAATTTCTTAAGCTTTTTTAGTTCATATTCTTCTATTATTTTTGGTAAAATAATTCCATTTTTATTTCCTGCTATAAACAAGCCAGTTAATTCTGTTCCTGCTATTGTTGAAATTTTAACATCAGTTTTTAAGGTTAATTTCATTTGTTTTAAAATTTTTTCCTTTGGTTTTAGCCCTAATAAACAGTATTCATCATTAGCAAAACCATACAAACCTACATTTGGGTCTCCATTGAATTTTGCTTTAAAAAATTTGAATGGCATAAACTTTATTTTATAATTAAGAACTTAAATACTCTACTAATTCATTATTTAACTTTTTTATGAGATTCTTCTTCAGGCATTTCTTCTTTTTTCTCCCCCTCAGCCTCACTAATTTTCTTTGGCTTTCCTTTAACTTCTTCTTCCAATTCTTCTTGTATTGTTCTTTTTCTTCTTTCTTTCCTTTCTTCCTTTATTTTTTCTCTTTTCTCTTTCTTCTTCTCTTCTTTTTTCTTTAATTCCTCTTTAGAAGGAGTTTTTATTTCAACACCTAATAGTTCAGCATAAACTATATCTTCTTCTTTTATAGCATGAACTCTTATTTTTCTAGGAGGTTTTTGAATTCCCCTTTTCCAGATTTCTTTGTTAATAGAATCTCCGATTTTAACGTTTTCAGATTTCATGTGTTTCATTAAAAATTTTCTAACAATGTTAGTAGCTATTTTAGCTCTTTTGGTTCTTGGCTTTTCAAAAGCTTCTCTTAGAGGAATGTTAAATATTTTTTCTTCGGGCATAACTATCACTTTTTCAATCTACCTCGTCTCCAATGCTTTGTTCTGTGAACAGCAATCCTTCTTGTTCTAGCCCTTTTTCCAAATTTTTTCAAATCAGCCCATCTTGGTGCTGGCTTTTTTTTACTGGCAGCTATTAATCTTAACTTCTTGGGCAATTTTGTAACTTTAGGCATTCAATCACTTTCTTTTTATCTTTATTTTTTTATCAGGTATCAAAACTTTAAGGATTTGTTTCAATTTTTTATCATCAATTATTTCTTTTAACTGACCCGATTGATAAAGTTGGAACAAATAAATTTCTAATTGAGTGGCAATTAAAGGATTAGCGATTTTAACTCTTCCTAACCTCTCTAGAGCTTCTTTAGTTAATATTTTCCTTATTACTTCTTTTTTTAATGCTTCAAATTGAGCAATATCAGATTTTTTCATTTTAATTCCTTTGCCACTTTACTTAATATTTTTTGACCCTTAGATGTTATTATTCTTCCTTTTCTTGGCTTTTCAGTTTTTTTAATGTATCCTGCACTTTCTAATTGTTGCAAAATTAACCTTATTATCTTTCCACCAGCTTTTTTATGGTGAGCAGGTTTATGGCCTCTTCTCCTTTTTGTTCCGAAAGCGGTTCTTAACCTTTGAACACCGATTGGACCTCTCAAATAAATTTTTCTTAAAATGGCTGCAGATCTTAAAAACCACCAATCTTTTTGTAAAGGTGGCCTTTCTGAACAAACTCCTGTTTTAACATATTTGGCCCATTCTGGTGGTTTTATGTTTTCATTTCTCTTTAACTCTTCTGAAAGCTTTTCTATTAGCTTTTGTGGTGAAACATCCTTCATAATCATCTTTTTCTAATATTGTTTCTATCTTTAAAAATCTTTTGTAGCCTATATTTTTGTTTCAACCTTTTTATTAATTCTCTATACCTATCAGCGAATTCAGGTTTTTTCTCTATCATTTCTTCTAATATTCTTATTCTTTCTATTGCTATTTTTCTCCTCTGATTCTTAATTCTTTTAAATTTATTATATTTCATTTACATCTCTCTTAAATAGCATATCCTTTTTTAAGTTCTAACCAAATGTTAGTGACACCCAATTACCAACGTAATAAGTTACAAATATAACTAAAATCGCTATAAGCAAGTGTTCTACAACTACTTTCCAAGGAGCTTCTTTTTGTTTTTTTGCAATGTTAAAGCTAAAAAAACTTATTAATAATAATCCCAAAATTATACTTATTGTCACTGCCATAAAGAGTTCAAACAATAAAACTGGAATAATGAATATTAATGCAAAAATAAATTTGAATAAAAAAGTAGAAATTGTCGATTCCCAAACTTCTCTTGAACTGTGTTTATTTTCAGATTCTTCAGAAATATGAATACCTAATGCATCTGAAAATGCGTCTGCTATTGCTATAGTTAATATACCTCCAATAACTACAAGTTTTGAGTGCGTACCAGATTGTAGGCCGACCATTAGTCCAAGAGTTGTAATTATTCCAGAAGTTAAACCAAAACTAAGTCCTACTTTAAATGGATGTTTCATATAAATAGCTTAGTATTTTGACTTAAATATCTAATTTTCTTAAGAGATGTGCGCCGACCGGGATTCGAACCCGGATCGCGAGCTGACCTCATAATATGGAAGGCTTACACAGCATCAACTTTCGTGTCCTAACCATTAGACTATCGGCGCATAAATAGAATTCTCTGAAAGAATTTAAAAAGTTATAACTTGTACCCAATTTTTCTTAAAAAATCTTTTCTCTCCTTAACATCTTTTTCTGTTTCTATTCCTTTTGTATGAGAACCGTCTATTACTCCTAATATTCCTCTTCCTTGTGAAGTTTCTCCTATTACGACTTCAACTGGATTTGCTGTGGCACAAAAAATTCTACAAACTTCTGGAACATTTTTTATCGCATTTAAAACATTTATTGGGTAAAACCCTTTTCCAAGTATTATAATGAAAGAATGACCTGCTCCTAGATTTAACGCATTCTTCTCTGCTATTTTCTTTAATTCCTCGTCTGTCCCACTACTTCTAACTAAGCATGGACCTGAAGATTCACA
>JAFCFQ010000017.1 GCA_017608545.1 Candidatus Aenigmatarchaeota archaeon | reverse complement strand
TCTTTCAGATTCACCTACCCATTTAGATATAAGTTCAGGCCCTTTTACTGCTATAAAATTGATTCCTGCTTCATTCGCTAATGCCTTAACAATATAAGTTTTTCCACAACCTGGAGGACCATATAATAAAATCCCTCTTGGAGGTCTGATTCCAAGCTTTTTAAAACCTTCTGGATTTTTCAAAGGCCATTCAACCGCTTCTTTTAAAGATTGTTTAACCTCTTCTAAATTTCCAACATCTCCCCACTTAATTCTTGGAACTTCAACTAGAACTTCCCTCATGGCAGAAGGTTGAACAATTCTTAAAGCATAATCGAAATCTTCTTTAGTAACTTTCAATTTTTCTAAAATTTCTTTTGGTATCGGTTCTCCTTCTTTTAAGGCAGAAACTTCTGGAATAACTCTTCTTAATGCATGCATTGCAGCTTCTTTTGCCAGGCCTGCAAGATCAGCTCCTACGTAACCATAAGTAACTTCTGCTAATTTATCTAAATCAACATCCTTATCTAATGGCATATGTCTTGTGTGAATTTGTAAAATCTCTTTTCTCCCTTTTTTATCAGGAACAGGAATTTCTATTTCTCTATCAAACCTTCCTGTTCTTCTTAACGCAGGATCTAAACTATGAGGTCTATTCGTTGCAGCAATGACTATGACTTTACCTCTTGATTTTAATCCATCTAATTGAGTTAACAATGTTGCCACTACCCTTCTTTCAACCTCTCCAGTCACTTCTTCTCTTTTAGGGGCAATCGCATCTATCTCATCAATGAATATTATGCTTGGTGCATTTTTCTCTGCTTCCTCAAAAACTTTTCTTAAGTTTTCTTCAGATTGTCCATAGAACTTACTCATGAATTCTGGACCTGCTACAGAAATAAAATGAGCTCCTGATTCATTTGCAACAGCTTTTGCTATTAATGTTTTTCCACAACCTGGAGGACCATGAAGTAAAACACCTTTTGGTGGTTCTACACCAAGTCTTTCGAAAATCTCTGGATGTCTCAACGGAACTTCGATCATTTCTCTTATCTTAGGAATTATTTGACTTAATCCTCCAATATCTTCATAAGTGACAGTTGGTAACTTTCTTTCTGCAACTTCTACAGCCTCTGGTAAAAGTTCAACTTCTGTCATATCAGTTATTCTTGTTATACCAGAAGGAATTGTATTAACGACGACTAACCTCATTTCAGTTCCCATTGGCATAAAAACTTCTTCAATATCGATTCCAAAAATAGAAAAAATATCATCATGATTTCTTCTTGACTTAAAAACAGGATTAGATATTATTATGTCTCCTTTTGTCATTGGTCTCATGTAAAGGTTTTGTTTTAACAAATTCGGAGAAATGCGAAGCATAAAACCTTTTTGAGCAGGAGCTAAAACAACTTTTTTTGCTTCTTTAACATCAGCTCTTCTAACTTTTACAGTTTCTCCTATAGAAGCATCACAATTTCTTCTAACTAAACCATCAATTCTCAATATATTTAATCCTATATCTGCTGGATAACTCCTTATAGCAACAGCGCCTGTTTTTCTTTTACCTTCTATCTCTATAATGTCTCCTTCTTTTACTCCAATTTTACTCATTAACTTCGTATCCAATCTTGCTATACCTCTTCCAAAATCTTCCCTTCCTGTTAACTCTCCTACTTTCAATTTTATTTCTTTTTCAACCATTTAATCACCTTTATAGATTTTACCTTCAAGATAATTATTTATTAGTTTTAAACTTGGAAAAAACATAGGTTCAGGTAATTCATTTAATGGAAACCATTTCCATTCTGTTATCTCTTCTGGCTCTAAAACTTTTGGTTCACCTTCAAAATCTTTACATAAAAATCCTAATGTAACAAAGTGGGCATCAGGAACAATATCATTTGTAACTGATATTAATTTTATTTTATTTAATCTTATTCCTGTTTCTTCAAATACTTCTCTTTTAATGCAATCTTCTATTTTTTCTCCAAATCCTAATTTACCTCCAGGGCATGTCCAAGTTGATTCGCCATGTAATTCACTATCAGCTTTTTTTGGATCTGAATTTCTTTTTCCTAACAGAACTTTATTATTTTTTATTATCATTACGCCAACTCCAACCCTTACATTTTTATTCATATCATCACTCTATTTCGAGTTCCTTTAATTCTTTTTTATCTAATAAAACTGGAAACGTTTTAAATGTTACTTTATCTTCCCATTCATTAAAAAATTCTAACATTCTTTTCAAGTGTTCCATAGCAATTATGAAAACCGAATTTGCAACTTTAATATGAGGGATTTCTTCTAATAAGCCTGTTCTATTGTATTCGTACCTACCAGATTTTTTAACCACAACTTGTCTCCTTCCATAAAGTTCCCAATAAAATCTATTTCTTTCTGAAGCTGACTTAAATCTATCTTTTATAGTGTCAAAACTTATTAAAATTGCTGTCCGATCTCTTTTCTTTTTTATTTCTATTCTCATAGTTAGATTTATGTATATACAAACTATTTAAAGCTAACGAAAGAAGGGTTCTGTTAAGAATATGAAAAGGTAAAAAAATTCCTGATATTGCAAAATTTAAGAAGATAGAAGTAGTAAGAAAGAATTTTTGTAAGTCATTAGTAATGTCGATTAACTATAAATTTTTTCAAGTAAATATAGATTTGAGTGATGTAGTGGGATTTTTTAGTTTAAATCATGGAGTCATTCCAGCATGTGACGTGAAGTCTCTTGAAGAACTTGGAGAGCTAATTGAAGATGTAGACGATGTAAAGGGTATTGTTGCTTATAAAGTTGGCAAAAGATTACAGTCTAGATTTGGTTTACCGCTTCTTATAAAAACAGCTTCAGAACACACAAAAAAACCAATAATCTTTGATGCACAAAAAGAAGGAAATGATGTAGAATTTACAGAAAGAGATTTTATATCTTATTATGCGGTAGACGGAGTAAAAGCATTAATAATATTCCCTTTCGCAGGTCCAAGAGTTCAGGCAACATGTATAAAAACTTGCTATGATAATAACATACTTCCAATTGGAGGATTCAGATTAACACAAAAAGGTTGGGATGAAACAGAAAAAGTAGAGTTAAGTGACATTGATCCTAGATTAAAAGGAATAGAATTTAGAGGCTACATAGCAGAAGATGCAGAAGAGAGGGCACTGAAGCTCTATACTTTAATGAATGTTCAGTATTACATAGGTCCTGGAAATAAAATAGATGAGTTGAGAGTAATGAAAAAGAGAATTCAAAATTTAGGAATTAATCCCTACATGTTAATGCCTGGAATTGGAAGGCAAGGAGGAAACATTACATCCGCATTTAAAACTGTTGATGATTGTGCTGGAGCGTATGGCATAATAGGCTCAGGAATTCGTAAAGCCAAAAATAGGGGCGAAGCTGCAGAAGTTTTTTGTGAAGAGGCTTTAAAATTTGAGTGATTAAGTGGATGAAACATTTGAAAGGGTTTCTGAAGCAATTTTATCTACTCCTGGCGCTTTTAGATCAATAAGCTCAAATCCAGCAATCTTAGTTTGCAGAGAAATTAGTCCTTATTACATAGATAACAGGGTAATATATTCATTTCCAGTTAAGAGGGATATAATTGCTCATGAAATGGCTGATTTAGTAGAAGAAGTAGATAAAGAAAGAACTATTCATAAATTAACAACAACAGAAACAGCAGGCATTCCAATTTGTTCTTTTGTTGGATATAAATTAGGTATAGGAACAACTTATGTAAAAAAGAAAGCTAAAGCACATGGACTAGGAAAACGAATAGAGGGTATTATAAAAGAAGGAGAATATGTAGTTGGTGTTGATGATCTTGCCACTAAAGGAACTACTGCCAAAATTGCTATAGATACTGTTAGAAATCTTAATGCTGAAATTGACAAGTATTTTGTAATATTTGACAGAAGGCAAGGAGCTACGGAGTTATTAGCTAAACTAAATGTTAAACTTTACTCGTTAGCACAAATGTGTCCTGAGTTTATTGATATTGCACTAAAAAAAGGCGTGATTACAGAAAAAGAATATAAACTTTTTGAAGAGTATTCTAAAAATCCAACTGAATGGTCAAAAAATTACATTCTTAAAAATCCTGAGTTTCTTAAAGCTAAATTATCAAGCGTTGTAGAGAATGGAAAATTAAAAGACATGACACCATTAGAGGTATTGACAAAAGGTCACCCAGAACTTAAAAGTGAATTTGAACCAAAAGTAAGAGATTGGTTAGCTGAACTGAAAGTAGAACAAGAAGTACCAGAATTTAATTACCCATAATATATTTTGTAATTATAATTTCATAACTATTCAGATTATACAACCTTTCTCCAAGAACCACGTCTATCATAAACATAATTCACATTTAAATATATTAATCTTAATTCTATGTATATGAAAATTGCAATTGCCTCTGATCATGCTGGTTTGGAAATGAAAGAAAGGATTAAAAATTTCTTAAAAAAGTTAGGTCATGAATTAAAGGATTTTGGAACAAAAGGTGAAAAATTAACCGAACATCCTGAATTTGCCTTAAAAGTTGCAAATGCTGTTTCAAAAAAAGAATGTGAAAAAGGAATATTGTTTTGTAGAACAGGATTGGGAATGTCAATAATAATAAATAAAGTCCCTGGAGCTAAAGCTATTTTATGTTATGATGTTAAAACTGCTAAATCAAGCAAAGATTACAACATATTAACAATTGGTTCAAAAATAATAGAAGATATAGAAAAAGCAAAGGAAATCATTAACGTTTGGTTAGAATAATATGATTTTAGCTGTTCTAGGTTTTTTAGACATATTAGTTGGAATTTCTCTAATCTTTCCAAATTTTTTATCTTTTTACTTGGGTATTTTAATCTTAATAAAAGGGATTTTTTCAATTATAGGAAGTTTTGCAGTAAAGTACTTTTTTGATTTTATGGGTTTCATTGATTTGATAGCAGGAATAATGTTACTGTTTAGTTTTTCTATTCCTTGGTTTTGGATTTTACCAATGATAAAGGGAATTTATTCTTTGATTGTTGGATTGGGAAGTAAATAAGATTTCGTCATCATTGTAGCAGCTTTGTTAACAAAATTTTTCATATAATTAAAAAATTTAGATATTGATGGATTAGAAACTCCTCCTAAATCTAGAAGTTTCTCTTCAATAAAATAGCAAATGTAATCAAGTTTGTTATAATCTCTATATGTATATTTTTCTGAAGGTTTAAAATCTACTAAAATCTTATCATAATCTTCAGAAGAGATTTTAATAGCTTCTTTGTTTTCAAGAAACTTCATGGCTTTTTGTCTAAAAGCAGGATTGTTTATAGAATTCATTTGAATATAAAAAGTAACAATATCTTCTCCAGAAATAGACTGTTTTCCAGATTTTTGCATTGTATATTGGATTATATGTTCTTTAACTTTTCTTTCTACATTTCTCACAAAATTTTCTTTTTTTAAAGGTTTAATTTTCTTAGCAAAAGAGAATATATTTCTATGAAATATATACTTCATAGCTTTTCTATCTAAATTGTTAACATCTATAGGAATAAACTCTATATTATCTATTTTCATTCTTCTTTTTGCACCTATAACTCCAACATCCCAATCACTATCACTATTTGAGTGACCATTTACTCTTGAACCAAATAAGAATGCCGGCAACCCTGAATAATATTCATCTAAATATGCTTGAATCTTTGGCTCCATAATTTTAGATAAAAAGAAAGAAATAAATACTTATCTTTTCTTTTTACCCTTAGAAAGCTTCTTAGCTTTTTCTTTGGGTTTTCCCCAATCTTTTTTTGTAGGACAATTAGGATCCAAACACATGTTAAATGGTCTTTTCCCTTTTCTTATTACTCTAATAATTGGTGTATTGCATTTATCACAAATTTTATCTAATTTTTGAAAAGAAGCATTGTGAGGCAGTGGAAAACCTGTCTTGCATTTTGGATAGCCTGTACAACCAACAAAGAATTTTCTAGTTCTTGGAGAAAACATTATCTTCAAGTCTTTTCCACATTTTGGGCAAGGACCTAAAGTAGCCTTATCATTTTGAGTTTGAATTATTGCTTTTCCTAATTTTTTACCGATTTTATCTTCATGTCGCTTAAATTCTTCACAAATTTTTATAATGGCTTTTTCCGCTTTTTTAAGGACTTTTTCTTTCTTAGCTTTTCCTTCCATTATTTTTTCTAAATCTTTTTCGAATCTTCTTGTTAGTTTCTCGTCAACAAAGTCAGGAACATACTTTTTCAAAGTAAGAGCAACTTTTAATCCTAAATCTGTAACTTTTATGCTTTTACCTGTTATATAATTTCTATCGTAAAGAGTTTGTAAAATGGCTGCCCTAGTTGCCCTTGTTCCTAAACCTCTCTTTTCCATTTCTCTTATAATAGAGGCTTGAGAATATCTTGGAGGTGGAGAAGTTTCTTTGCTAAGCAATTCCAATTTTTTGACATTTAATTTATCTCCTTTCTTAAGATCTGGAAGTATTATTTCCCCGAATTTTGCATAAGGTCCATAAAACTCCATCCAACCTTTTTCTATTGTCCTTCTTCCTGTTGTTGAAAATCTATAACCATTAACTTTAATTAAAACTTTCATGCTTTCTCTAATTGCCTCCTTAGCAAAAACAGAGAAAAACCTTCTACATATTAAATCATATATTTTTTGTTCTGGACCTCTTAACTTCTTAACATCTTTTGGAGGTTCTACTGTAGGATGAATTGCTTCGTGTGCAGGATCTGTCCTCTTCCCTTCAACAGGTTTTAATTCTGGTAAAGATAACAAAGCTTCACACAATTTTTTATATTTTTTGATTTTTGACAAAGCTTCTAGTATTCCTCTGTAATTAATTTGTGGTGGAAACTTCTCTGAAGAAGTCCTTGGATAGCTTACGTATGCACTCGTATAAAGATTCTGAGCAATGTTTAAAGTTTGTTGTGGAGAATAACCAAAAAGTCTATAAGCTTCTGTTTGCAAAGAAGTTATGTTAAATGGAACTGGTGGTTTTTGTTTATACTTTCTTTTCTTAACATCTTCTACGATAGCTGATTTATTTTTACATTTTTTAAAAATTTTCTTTGAACATCTTCTACGATAGCTGATTTATTTTTACATTTTTTAAAAATTTTCTTTGCTTCATCTTCTTTCCATATTTTTTCTTTTTCATATAAAGCAATTACTTCATTTCCATCAATCAGGAGTATTAATTGTAATTGCCAATATGGTTTTGGAACAAATTTTTTTATTTCCAACTCCCTTTCTGCTAAAAGGGTTAAAGTGTTATGAGCAAATATACCACCAAATCCACACAGAAAGTTTTCGTAACCTGGAACAGAAACATCATATACGTATTGTGTAGTTGGTTTTACTTGTTTTATTTCTATTATCCTAGAAAAACTTAGATTTCCATTAACAATCTTGAAATACTTACTAAAATCAACCTTTGGATATTTTTTTGAAATTTTTATAAGGATTTCTTTTAATTTGTTCCTGTTTATACGAAATCTCCAATTTTTTAACTTTTTATAATATAGTATTAATTCATCTATACATGCAGGTTTTATAGGGATTGCCCCATAAATTGTTTTTGTTGTTGAATGTGATAAATGTCTGGTTAATCTTGAGATTTGCCTCTCAGGAATTGTACGCCTCATTTTTATGAAATTTCTTTTACCTTGAATTTTTATTTTAAAAATATCTTTTTTACTATATCTACTAACAAATTTTGAAGTCTTCTTTCTCTTGATAGAAATTGAATCTATACCTAATTGTGATAATAAATAACAAAGTTGTGAAGCTAATTCTTTACTTACAGTATATATTTGGATCCCATTTTGTGTATCAAAATTCCCATCACCTTCTATTAAACCCTTTAAAAACTCCAGTTTAGCATCTTAAGAAAAGTTAAAAATAACGTCTGGAATATTTTTATTCTTTGCAAGTCTCTTAATACCAAGCATATA
>JAFCFQ010000016.1 GCA_017608545.1 Candidatus Aenigmatarchaeota archaeon | reverse complement strand
TGCCACAACTATTATAACAATCAATATCATTGCCAATATTGTAGATATTCCTTTCATATGTTAAACCTCCTAGTAAAATTGTATTAAAACCTCTATATAAAACTTTTAGAAGAAAGAAAAAAGAGAGGTTAGTATTCTCCTCCTATTTCTGGTCTACCTGGAGGCATTGATGGTGCTCCAGCTTTTTCTAGTTTTCCTGCAGATATTATGTCATCTATTCTTAATATCATTTCAGCAGCTTCTGCAGCAGACTTTATTGCTTGAGTTTTTATTTTCAATGGTTCAATAACACCTTTTGCTTCCATATCAACTATTTTTCCCAAAGATACATCTATTCCATGAGTATTTTTACCGTCTTCGTGAGCAGACCTTAGTTCTACTAACATATCTATTGGATCTAATCCTGCATTTTCTGCTAGTGTTCTTGGTATTATTTCCATTGCATCTGCAAAAGCTAAAATTGCCAACTGTTCTCTTCCTGAATAACTTTGAGCGAATTCTCTTAGCTCTCTTGCAACAGCTTCTTCTGGTGCCCCACCACCTGCAACTATTCTACCAACCTCTAAAGCTGAACTAACTGCTCCAATTGCATCTTCAATTGCTCTTTCAACTTCATCAACGACATGTTCTGTTCCACCTCTGATTAATATTGAAACTGATTTTGGATTTTTACAATCTCTGACAAATATCATTTCTTCACCAGAAATTTTCTTTTCTTCAACGATTCCTGCTTCTCCTAGATCATCTTCTGTTAAATCTGAAATATTTGAAACTATTTTTCCTCCTGTTGCTCTTGCTAGCTTTTCCATATCTGATTTTTTAACTCTTCTAGCTGTCAAAATGCCTCTTTTGGCTAAGTAGTGTTGAGCTACATCATCTATTCCTTTTTGACAGAACAAAACATTACATCCTGATAAAGCAACTTTATCAACCATTTCTTTCAATATTTTTTCCTCTTGCTCTAGGAATTTTTGTAATTGCTCTGGAGAAGTTATTTGTATTTGTGCATCTGTTTCTGTTTTTTCAATTTCCAATGAAGAGTCTAATAATGCAATTTTTGCGTTTTTTACTTTTCTTGGCATTCCTGGATGAACAACTTCTTTATCAATTATAACACCTTTTATTAATTCTGTATCTTCTGCTGAACCTCCTTGCCTTTTTTCAAGTTTAATATTTTCTTTATCGATTTCACTATTTTCCATAACTGTTCTTACTGCCTCTACAACGATTTTTGCTAAATGTTCTGATGCTCTTTCTGCACTTTTCCCTGTCATTGATGTAATTGCTATTTTCATTAATTCTTCTGTGTCTTCAGGTTCTATTTTTTCAGATATTTTCTCAAGAGCTTCTAATGCTTTTTCTCTCGCAATTTTATAACCCTTTGTAATAACTGTTGAATGTATGTTTTGTTCTAAAAGCTCTTCAGCTTTTTTCAATAGTTCTCCTGCTAAAACTGCTGCAGTTGTTGTCCCATCACCAACTTCCTCATTTTGCGTTTTTGCAACTTCTACAAGCATTTTCGCAGCAGGATGTTCTATTTGCATTTCTTCTAAAATAGTTACTCCGTCATTTGTTATTACAACGTCGCCTAGATTATCAACTAGCATTTTATCCATACCTTTTGGTCCTAAAGTTGTTCTCACTGCGTCTGCAACAGCTTTTGCTGCTGCTATGTTGTTACGTTGTGCATTTCTACCTAAAGTTCTTAAAGTTCCTTCAGGTAGAACCAGTATTGGTTGACCAGCTAGTTGAGTTGCTCCATTACTCATTTTATCACCTCATAAACAGCATGATAAAAAATATGTGTATGTAAGTATATTTAAAATTGATGTTAATAGTATAGAAAGATAAATTTAAATAGTTTACTTTGCTCTAGCTATTTTCTTAGCTATTAAGAAAGTTACAAACAAAATTACAAGAAAACTTATTAAAGATTGTATGAAATGACCAACTTTAAATTCTGATAAACCTATTTTAATTGCTAATTCAGGGTTTAAAAAATCTAGATAAGGTCCATATATCGGAGTTATTATATCTTCTATTAAAGAATTTACCAAATCTTTGGCTGCAAAACCAGTTACTAAACCTAAAGCTATCCCTATTACATTTTGCTTTTTTATAAATTCAACAAATTCTTTCCATATTTTCATTGAAACACTTAGAAATTATATTTTTTGGAATTATTTAAATATGAAGTTTTTATTTGTATCTTTCTTTAATAATGTAAAATGCTTTTTTTGGTTCAAAATGCCCATCTTCAAAAGTTTTTACTATCCCAAAAGAAGCTATATCTAAGTCTCTTCTAGGATTATTTGGGTTATGAATAAAATTCGGTTGAATAAAGGTAAAAATGAAAGAAGCATAGATTTTTTCCCTTTCAAATATTTTTAATAAATTTTTTATATAATTAGCTTGTTCTTTCTCGCTTCTCTTATAACCTTCTTTTATTCTTATTTTTGAAATATCACTTTTTTTGTAACATTTTTCTATTCCTATTCTTGACAAATCGAGAACATGCCAACCTCCACCGCCCCACAATTTTGCTCCAACAAAAGTTGCACAACCAAATTCTGTGATAGCTATAGGCTTTCCGATTTTTTTCAAATCTTTTAATTCCAAAACATATCTATTTTTATTCGATTTATTAAGATATTTGTTAACCCCGACTATATCAAATAACTTCCAATTAACTCTTTCCCAATCTCCAGATGCATATGTTATTTTACCTTTGAATATTTTAGAAGTATTTTCGACTAATTTTTCTAGGTACTTATTCAATTTATTGCTTAAAGGACCATATTTTATAACTCTCTTATTAAATAAATTATTAACCCTTTCATGGTAGTATTTTCCAGGAATAAAACCTTTAGAGTCTATTGTTAATTCATTTCCAACGATGAAAACAACTTTTTTATATTTTTTTCTTAATTTTTCTGCTTTTACAGCAACTTTTTTAACTAATTTTAGAGTTTCTTCCTTTGTTTTATTACGAAACCTTGGAGAGATCCACACTTCTAATCTTTTTTCTAAAGCTATCTTTGAACAATCTATTAATTTTGATACATCTTCACCATAAATTCGAACTGCATTACAATTTAATTTATTTTTTATTAAACTTAACTCCTTTTTCATTACTTTTTTTGTTAAATTTGGTCTTGAATTAATATTTCCATAAATAGTTCCTACGTCATAATTTATACCTTTTATTTTCATTTTTCTCAATATTCAGAATTATAATTTTTGTCTTTTAAAGAGGTATTATAATACAAAAAGTAAGGAAAAATCAAATCGCTTTCTTAGCTTTTTTTATCAATTCTTTCTTGTCCATTTCTTTTAATTCTTTTCTCTTTATTACAGGTATTCCTAATATTTCTTCGTCTTTAGCTTTTTCAGTTATGATAATAGTAGGTTTTTTTACTACTTTTACAAATTCTTTTAAACTTACAGCATGCTTTATCATTTTTCTTCTATTCATTTCTATGTCAGATAAGACTAGTGTTTTTTCTTTAGCAAAAACATCTAAAGGGGCTTGTTTCACAAAATCAGTTTTAAATCCTAATTTTTCTAAATGTTTTTTGATTCTTATCTCTATATGATCTTTTGGTTGTCCATGTTCTTCATATTTTTTAAAAACATCTATTGGTTTTATTATTTTTTGATTAAGAATTCTCTCTATTTTTTCAGCTATTTCCAACAACATTCTTAACTGCTTTTTTTCATGTTCATAAATAACTTTTTTGTTAATTCCAACAGCCTCTGCTAATTCTCTTTGAGTTAAACCTTTTTTCTTTCTTACTTCTCTTAATATTTTTGAGTCGATTTCTACATATAACCCTCCTTTGTCTCTATAAATTCTAGGGAAAATTGAATTAACTATTAAATCTTCAAAAGTTTTTAAAGAAACAGTTGGTGTTTCAAATCTCTCATAAACTATCCCAGTTTTTAATTTTTCTCTATTAGTTTGAACTCCTATTAAGAATGGATGAGCATCAAGATTGTTAGATATTATTTTTAAATTTTTGGCTTGTTCTCTTTGAAAACTATCAATATTTAATAAAATTTTTAAAAGTAATAAACTATCTTTCTTAGCCGCTATATCAAAACAACCTCTATATTCACAAGTAACATAATCACTTTTTTCTAAAAAATTTTGGACTTCTTGTTTTAAATTCAACATATTTTTAAATTAGTTTAGCAATAAATAAATTGATAATGGGCGGGTAGCTTAGTCTGGTAGAGCGCCATAGATGCTCTGCGCAAGTCTTATATGACACTAAGCTAAGATAACTGGAGGTCGTCGGTTCAAATCCGGCCTCGCCCACTATTTTTTAGAAACAAATTCGTTGTCTTTTATATAAAATCTTAATAATCTTTCCTTACCTCTAGAAATTCCGATTCTGGTTGTGTTAACGATTTCAAATTTTTCATTAGAATTTTCTATAAATAAATTATCTTTCGTTAAATCTAAACCATTATGTCTTTTATCAATGCCAAAAGCTTTTGTTAATTTTCCTGGACCATTTGTGAGGTTTTTAATATCATTAACTCCTCTTCTCTTTTTCATTATTTTGATTCCTTCTAAAGGTTCTAATGCTCTTATTAGAACAGCTCCAGTTTCATTTTTTTCATGAGCAACGATGTTAAAAAGCCAATTATTGTGAACCATGTATATTAAAGCTTTTCCAGGCTTATCATTCATGAGTTTTACACAAAATTTTGGCCTTCCCATATAAGCTCTAGAAGCAGGATCATTTTTTCCAAAATAAGCTTCAGTTTCAACTATTTTTCCCTTACATTTTTTATGAACTAAAATTTTTCCTAATAATTCTCTAGCAACGATTTTTGTGTTCTTCGAATAAAATTTTCTTGGAAGTTTCATAAAGATATTTAGTTAATTTTTTATATATTGTAAATTTTAATGTTCTTTAAGGGTCGGTGGTCTAGTGGTTATGACGCTACCCTTACGAGGTAGAGGTCGCAGGTTCGAATCCTGCCCGACCCATGGGCCGGTAGATCAACGGAAGATCGCCACCTTGGCAATTAACCGAAATGGTGGAGGTTATGGGTTCAAATCCCATCCGGTCCATTTATTACTCAAAATATTCTAAAAATTATTTATGAAGAAAAAGACATTTTTACAAATAATATCTTTATTAATCATTTTTACAGTGTTCTTCATTGGTTGGTTTTATCTTGACTTTGTTTTTTATATTTTTCAAAGACCTTTTGATTTTAACATTTATTTAGAACCAAATGAAGGAGAGATAAGTCAAGAAAAAACAATAAAATCTGTGGTCATAGTATTTTCTCAATTCAAAGAAAAATCTAAACCAGTTGAATTATATATTTCTAATTGTCCAAAATATGCAGAATGTTCTTTATCAATAACTAGTGCTAAACCAACTTACACTTCTGAATTGAAAATTACACCATCAGAATTAACACCAATTGGAACTTATCCAATAAATATTTTTGCAACTAGTTCTGGAATTAAAAAAGCAAAAACTTATTATTTGACAGTTAAATCTAAAGAATGCATTTGTACGGAATGGATTAATCAAGGGTGTGGTGGACCTTGTACTTCTCAAATGTTGGTAACAAGAAAATGTGAACCAAAAGGTTGTGATATTGAATCCAGATGTGCTTACAATCATTCATGTATAAAGGATTTTTCTATAAAATCAATACCTTCTTATAAGAAAGTTGTTAATCAAGAAGCCTCTTTTATAATTAATGTATCTTCAATCAACAAATTTTCAGGTTTAGTTTATTTAACAGCTTCAAATTGTCCAATTGGTTCAATATGTTCCTATTCAATAAGTCCAGTTAATGTTCCTTCAGAAGGATTTGCAACTTCTTTATTAACAATTAAAACCGCATTGGGTACAGTGATAGGTAATTTTACAATAACTACAACAGGTATAAGTAATAATACAATTCACTCAACGAATTCAACAATAACAATTAGCTAGTAATTAATCACTAATTTTATATTCAAATCTATCCATTCTAATTTTTGGAATTTCATAATTTCCTTCAGGACCAATGACTAAAATTTTTTCTTCCTTCTTTTTAATTTCCTTCTTTTTCCTCATTTAACCAATAAAAGATAAGAAAATTCACAAATTTATATTTTTCTTTTTACTATTATAATCGAGTTAGAATTTTAACAGTCCTCCTATTCCACCAAGACCTAATAATTTTTCTCCAGCAGCATGTTCACTATTAATTATCATTATCTTACATTTTACTTTATCTGCTAAATCTAATAATTCTTCAAAATCTCTAATTTTAACATCAGAAACTAATAAAAAATCAATATTTCCACTTTCTAAAGCTTCCTTAGTTTTTTCAAAACCGTAAACAGCTTTTCCATTTTTATTAATTTCATCTAACAATTTTTCAACAGCTTTTGTTTCTTGAGAAATTCTACTATATTTAGTTATTTTTTCTATCAAACCTTTTTTCAACAATTCTTGTAAACCTAAATTTCCTGTTTGATAAGTGAAATTCATCATTAATTTTTTTAATAATTCTTTTTCTCTTTGTTTTATTAGCTTTTGTAAATTTTCTCTAGCAAATCCTGGGCCAGCAATTACAATTTTTTTAACTTTTTCAGACCTTTTCTTTAACTCATTCAAAATTTTTTCATAATATTCTTTCCTTTCTTTTTCAGCTTTTTTTGTTTCAAACCTTTTTCCAGAAGATTTTAATTTTATATTAAACAAATGTTTGTATCTCTCTTTTAAAAAGTAAAAATCAGCTTCATTTTCATCTAAAATGCATATTAAAACAGGTTCAGGTTTTCTTTCAGCAGATTTAATTCTATCTATTTCCCAAGACTTCCACTCTTTTTCAATTTTTAAAAATTTTTTTGGTTCAACTTCTATTGTATGATAACCTTTTTCAACTCTTTCAGGAGCTTCCAAAATTTTTCCTGTTAACCTTAATTTATCTCTTAACTCGATTTTTTCAACTTGTATTTTCATTATTACTTCTTTTCTTCCTGTTTTTGCTCTTACCAATTTTCCTTCTCTTTTTATTTTTACACTCCTTGGAGACTTTGCAGTAATAAAGCTTCCAGGAGTTATAACTTCTTTCAATATTTCTAAGTCTTCTCTTGTATCAGGAGTTATTTTTGCTATGTTATGTTTTAAATCAAAACTTGAGCGCATGAGAATATTTTTATTCTTTATTGTTTAAATATCAACTATGCCCGACTTCCTACCGATTTTAATAATAGCAATAATTTGTTTAGTAGTTCTTTTGCTAATTTTTGGAGGTGGTCAAATAGTTCAACC
>JAFCFQ010000015.1 GCA_017608545.1 Candidatus Aenigmatarchaeota archaeon | reverse complement strand
AAAATAGCGTAATCACATCCTCTTACAGAAGCAATGACGGGACAACCAATACCAGCTGCAGCATCAAGTATCATTATATCGTAATCAAATTCCTCAGCTTTCTTTCTCAATTGTTCAACTATTTTCCCAGATCCTGATTCACCAGGAAAAAGTTGAGCAGAAATTAAAGGAAATCCATAGTTTGTATTTTTTATTCTTATTTCACCATTTTTAACAGGTTCAAGCTTTATCGCTTTCGTAGGACAAATAATTTCACAAGCTCCACAACCTTCACATAAAAATGGATTTACATGATAATTTTCATTTTTCTCTATTGCAAAAAATCTACAAATCTCCTTACATTTTCCACATTTAATACATTTTTCTAAATTTATTTTTGCTTTAAATGATGTTGATACTTTTTCTATAGAATCAAATTTTGTTACTCCTAGCCACAATCCAAGGTTAGGAGCATCTACATCACAATCGCATGCAACTACTTTATTCTTTTTAAGATACAATAAAGCTAAAGAGCTGGCTAACATGCTTTTTCCTACACCACCTTTTCCCGAACAAATTGTTATTTTTACCATTATATCCAACGCCTAACTTTCTTTTTATAATCAAGGTATTTCTTTCCAAATGTCAATTCAAGATTCTTTTCTTCAAGAGGAATGAAAGTTAACTCCATTAAAATTATGAAGATTATCGGAAAAATGAAAGTAATTATCGAACCTAAAAGGATGGCTATACCAAATAAGAAAAACGCCATGCCAAGATACATAGGATGTCGACTTATTCTGAAGGGTCCTGAAATTATTAATGAAGTAGGTATCTTGTTCGGTTTTACATTTATTTTATTTTTCTTAAAAAGCCTATCGGTCCAAATGTTCATTATTATTCCAAAAAGAATAAAAGGTACTCCAAAGTAAATGTATGGTGATTCTATTATTTTTTCGATTGGTAAAACAAAATGAAACCCTATTGAAAGTAGCAATAAAATTATAAAGTAATTTGTCGGCATTATTTTGTATCGCCTTTTTGTATAATTTTTCATATTAGTTTCACCATTTTTTCGAGTTTTTTATTACAATAAGCATTAATTAGCTCTTCAGAATAAGGAATTTCAATCGAGATATTTGTACCAAATTTTTTAGCAATTTCTTCGATTTCTTTTTTGTTTCCAACATTAGCTTTATTCAAAACAATTTCTGTTGATATTTTTAACTTTTTAGCAAGTTCTAAAATTAGTCCTAAATCATGAGAACCAAGGGGAGTCGGTTCTGTAACTGCATAAACTTTATCAATGTTTAATAAAGCTTGAATGACACTACAATGAGTACCAGGAGCTGTGTCAATAATCAAATAATCTGCATTTTTTTCTTTAGCAAATTTTATCGCTCTTTCTTTAACTTCTCTTACAATTGGTCCTGTTTCTGAAATTCCTGCTTTTGAAAGCCCAGTAATTAAATAAAAATTATCATTAATCTTATTTTTGTAAATTCCTCCAACAATTTTCTTTTTAGTTTTTATTGCTTTATTTGGGCAAACCAACCAACATGTACCACATCCTGTACACAAATCATAAATAAAAAAAGGATATTTTTCTTTTACCCAAAAAATAGCATGTTCTTTGCATACCTCCGAACATAATCCGCATTTTTTACATTTTTCTTTATCTAATGTTGGAAACTTTTGATAAATTGGTTCAGGATTTTTCAATTTTTCACCCAAAATTAAATAATCATTAGGACATTCCACATCACAATCACAGAAAACAACTTTTTTTTCTTTAGATAATTTAAAAGCTAAAAGAATTGCGAAAGTTGATTTTCCAACACCGCCTTTTGTTCCGCTAGAAGCTAAAATCTTCATATTCTCACAATAATTTTACTACTAACATGAGTATTATGCCGAGTAAAAATACACAAAAATGTGCTAACGATCTCTTAAAACTTGTTTTGAACTTGATTTCTGGGATTAAATCTGAACTAGCAATATAAATAAAGTTTCCTGCTGCAAAAGGCAAAAGAAGAACAATTGAATCCCTTATCCAAACAGAAAGTAGATAGCCAGCAATTCCTCCAAAAATTACTATTATAGCTGATATGTAATTCAAAATTAAAGCTCTGGTTCTTTTAAACCCACCATAAACTAAAACTCCAAAATCTCCAATCTCTTGGGGGATTTCATGTAAAGCTATAGCCAAAGTTGTAACAATTCCAACAGGAAAACTAACTATGAAAGAAGCTGCCATTACAAGACCATCTATGAAATTATGTATTCCATCGCTAATTAAAATCAAATAGGAAAAGGGCATTATTTCTGGATGGGCAATAGCATGATGGTGATGCCATCTAATGAATTGCTCCATGATAAAGAAGATACAAAAACCAAGGAGTAAGTACAGAAATAGACTTAACATAGAGGCTTCGCTAGCACCAACTTTAATAATTGCTTCTGGTATTAAATGTAAAAATGCTCCACCAATCAAAGCTCCAGCTGAAAATGATACCAAACCTAACAGAATTTTATTTAGTACCTTCTCTTTTAAAAACAGAGTCAAAGCTCCAACAAAGGCGATTAAACTAATAGCAAAAGTACTCCCAATTATCCAAGCCAAAATACTCATTTAAAACACTTCCTATTATAAATATGTTGAAATATACCTTATCTTATTTATGTTTATTACAAGGTTCTATTCGTTCTGCCAATTCTCCCCTCAAATATCTTTTAATTACATTTTCTATTTTACCATTAACACCAGAAATAACTTTTATATTCAAAGAATTAAACATATCGATTGCTCTTGGTCCAATTTCCCCTGTTATTAAGACATTCACATTTTTATTAGCCAAAAATTTAGGAAGAAAAAATGGTTTATGTCCAGGGTTTAAGATTTCTTTTTTATTAATTATTTCTTTATTCTTTATTTCATACAATACATACTTTTCACATCTACCAAAATGCATTGAAACTTCATTTCCATCAGCTGCTATTGCTATTATCATACCTCACCTTTAATATTTTTTTCTAGCCATTTTCTAACCATTGACTCAGGCATAGCTCCCATAAATTCATCAACAACTTTACCATTTATAAACATTTTAACAGAAGGTATACTCATAATTCCATACTCTTGGCTAACTTTTCTGCTTTTATCAACATTAACTTTTGCTAAAATGAATTTTCCATTGTATTCTTTTGCTAATTTTTCTAAAATAGGAGCTAATATTAAGCAAGGCATACACCAAGATGTCCAAAAATCTACAACAATTGGTTTTTTCTTCGATTGTTTTATTACTTTTTCTTGAAAATTTTCATCATTAACCTCAATTATAGGATTCATTTTTCTTTCTGATAATTTCTTTAATTTTTCTCTTCTGATTTTTTCTAACTCATTCATTTTTTACACCTCTATTATTTTTCCTACACCAACTTTAATAAAATTATCTTTATATTCTTCTTTAAATAAATTGATGACTCCATTTCCTGTACAATGGCAAGGAGCAACTTTTTTACCGACCATTTTTATCATTTTTATTTTCAATTACATTTGCCATCTACGTCTGCCTTGACCTCCACCTCTTCCTAGGTTCATACCTCCGTAACCAAAACTAGGAGTGGTTGGTGTAGAGGTTTCTTTTAGTTCGCCTTTCAAATATCTTTCAACAGCATCTTTAACGCTAATTCCTCCAACACCAGTCACAACTTTTATTCCCGCTTGTGATAAAACCCTAAATGAATTAGGACCTATACCACCGCTGATTACAACTTTTGCACCTTTATTTGCAACAATCTGAGCTGCTTGAATTCCTGCACCGCCCATAGCTGCAGCTCCTTGATTTTCTATTGCCTCAAAACCTTTTATCTCATTGTTTTCAACATCAACTATTACAAAGTATGTACATCTTCCAAATCTTGGATCCACAATAGAATCTAAGTCATTTCCCGTTGAAGATACAGCAATCTTCATTAAATCACCTCATTATTAAATTAGTTTAATTCTTTTTATCTTCTCCATCTTGGGCCTCTGCCACGTCTCCCACTTTTGAATCTCCTATCTTCTCTTATTTCAGAAATTTCTCTTTTAACAACTACCTCTGATTCTTTTGAAGGTTCAGTTATAAGTTTTAATTTATTCTTTAAAAAACTATCAACTACTATTCCTACTTTTTCTCCTTCAGCCTTATATATGTCAACCAAGTTGTCTCTAAGCGTATGAAAAGAAATTTCACCTACATCCTTTGTTATTAAAATGTCTATTTTTTCTTTAACAACAAATTTTGCAGCAGCTAATCCAGCTTTTACTAATTTTTCTTTGTGTGGGTTTTCTTTGACATATCTAGAAACAATTTTCCTTTCTTTTTTATTTAAAATCAAAAACATAAAGTAGTTTGCTCTACCAAAATTTTTCATAATTTTTGAATCTAATCCTTTATCTGATACAATTGGTATAACTATTTTTTGCTTCTCAGTTTCATAAGGTTCTATGTGAATTGTAAATGAATCTATGCTATCTATTTCATTTTTAATTTTGTTTTCTATACTATCAGCTATTTCATGAGCTCTTTTTACATCAACAAATTTTCTTATCTTTACTTTAACTTCTCCAAAAATAAATGGTCCTGCCTTTCTTAATTTTAACTCTTCAAAATCCTCTATTCCTGCATTTGAATTTATTATGTTTTTGACTTTCTTTTCTATTTCAATACTAGGGCTAACATCCATCAAAGCAAATACCGAATCTTTTACAGTGAATATTCCTATTTTAAAAACTACAAGAGAGAAAAATATTGTGATTATTCCTTCAACATAGGGAACTTCATAGAATGTTAAAAGTATGGAAACGAATATAATGACTGATGCTGGCACATGTGTCATTCTTTCTTGAGAGTTGGCAATCAAGGATTGAGAATTTATCTTTTTTCCTGCTTTTTTCATATACCTAGCCAAAAAGAAAGAAACTACTGCTGTTACTAAAGCCATAGCTAAAGCATGAAAAGGCATGGTTAATTCAGATACCGTAAACAGTTTTGTGTATCCTTCTGTTAATAATTCATATGCTGCATAAAGGATGAAAATTGAAACAAACAAAGTAGTTAGGGACTCTGCCTTGTAATATCCATAAGGGAATTTTTCATCTGGCTTTCTTTGTGATATCTTCAAACCAAACCAAGAAGCAAAGCTTGCTGTGGAATCAGCAGCATTGTGCAAAGCATCAGTTATCAGTACTAAACTTCCTGAGAGAAGGCCTACTACTGCTTCTGCTAAGGCTAACAAGAAGATAACTAAAGTACTGACTCCTGCAGTTTTTTCCCCTTCTTTTAATTTACTATTTTTATTTTCTTTTGATTTCATAATATTCATTTCTAACCTCTTGTCATAGGAGTTCCGCACTTAGGACATTTTAAATTAAAGCACGGAACTCCTCTTCCATGAGCGATAGTATATCCACACTTTGGACATACACAGCTTCCGCCTGGCCCTAAACCATATCCACCAGGCTGTCTTCCACGTCCTCCACTTGCAGGGGCTCTAAATCTTCCACCTCTACCATTTGGCATAATCTCACCTACCTATTATATTCTTTAATCTTTGATACATTTACTTTCTTAGCTCTTCAAGTCTTTTTCTAATTGATCCTAATTCTTGTTCCAACATCTTTTTGTCTTCTTCTAATGCTTTTATTTCCTCTTCTAAAAATTGTATTTCCTGTTCTTTTGTTAATTGTGGTTGAGCCAATGGTGAAGGATATGTTGGTATAGGTTGAGCTGGTAAAGTGTATGGACGATTCCAAAACCATCTCCATCTGAAACCTCTGCCAAACCTTCTACCCCAACCGAATCTAGGGAATGGATTCATGAAACCTGGAACTGGAAAACCTGCACAATAGCCTGCAGCCCTTCCAGTCATAGGACCTAATCCCCAAGGGCCTGTTCCGTCTCCCCATGGCATATTATCACCTCCTTATTTTTGTGCATTAACACATAATAATTATGTGCATTTGCAAATATATAAATTTATCGGTTTCCATATATTTCTATATGCCAAGATGGAGATGGTACTTTAGAAGAAGAGGTCCAGGAAGGCCTTTTGGTTATCTATTTTTATCTAAAATACCACATATAAAAGAATTTATACCAAATCCTTGTCTAAATCCTGAACCAATAGAACTGACTTATCCTGAGTACAATGTTTTTATATTAATAGAATTAGAAGGATTAACACAAGAAGAAGCAGCAAGAAGAATGAAGACTTCAAGAGGAACTATATGGAGATTGTTAGATTCTGCAAGAAAAAAGATTGCAAAGGTTTTAAGTGAATCAAGACCATTAGTCATTTCACCAAAAGGAGAAATAGAAAAATTATAATCAAGAAAAAATTTCTTTGAATTTTTCGGTAAATTCTATTCTATTTGTTTTTCCATAACTTTCTTTTGTGATTATTCCTCTTTTTCTTAAATTTTCTAAAATCCTGAATGTCTTAACTTTACCAAATAAAGATGAGAGTTTGCTTTGTGTTATTTTTCCTTTGTTTTCTATTAATTTTTTAATAATTTCTTTTTCATCATGTTGTAACATTTCAAGAACTACATTCATATCTTTTATACATTTTTCCTCACTTTCTATCATTCTCGAAAACATTAAATAGTAAACTATAGAACCAACAAAAATACCTAAAGATGATAGTGTTGGAATTAATATGGGAATCGGTAAAGTGCAACTGCAGGCTGTTCCCTCTATGATTTGTGTTTGAGCATATAGAGTGCTAAAAGAAACTATAAAAACAAAGCCAGTTATTAATATCACACTTAATATAATCTTTTTTTCAAATTTCATGGTTTCACTTCTTGAAACCAATATTTATATATGGTTTCAATATATTAAAATTTTAAAGGTGATGAAATGAATAAGTTATTGTTATTTTCAATAATATTAACTATTTTGTTAATATCTAATATAGTTAAAGCGGAAAAAAATACTGTATGCATGATTTATTTTACGTATACTCATTGTCCAAACTGTGCAATAACGGACCCTATTGTATTAAGCGATTGGCCAAAAAAATATGATAATCTTGTTGTAATTGAATATGTGTTTGAGGGTTGGGGAGAATATAATGCTCATTTGTTAGGAGAATATGCTCAAAAATACGGAACAATGTCTGCAGTTCCTCAAATCTTTGTTGATGAAAATAAGAACTTCTTAGGTCGTTTGGATGTTCCTAAAGCAGAAAATGAGATAAAAATTCTAAAAAATAATAAATGCTTAGTAGATGAATTAATCTCTTTTGATGAGATAAATTTAAATGAAATAAATGGTGATCCATTAAAAATATGGTCAAATGGAAAATTGTTAGTTAGACTAAAAAAGAATAATAAAGTTTCTAGTGATTTCTTAAGAGAACTTTTATTTTCTACTAATTTAAGTGAAACTATAGAAAAAGTAAATTATAGAATAGAAAAAGTAAAAGCTGAACCTGCTCCAATTTCTAATGGTCAAATAGAATTCAATAATGCAATTAAAATAGAAGATTCTTGGGTACTTGAGTTTAATGAA
>JAFCFQ010000014.1 GCA_017608545.1 Candidatus Aenigmatarchaeota archaeon | reverse complement strand
TAATATCTTTACCCAACCTAAGATAGGAATCTTAAGAATAGCCTTTCCATAAATTTTGTCTAAAGAAATTATACCCCATCTACTTTCATCGGTTGAATGATTATGGTCTCCTTTAGTTATTACCCCTCCATTTTTCATTTCATATATTCTATGAATAATAGGATACTTTCTATCAGGAGAATCAAAAACAACAACATCACCAACTTTAATATTCTTATCACCGTAAACAATTATCATATCCCCTCTGTAAAATGTTGGAACCATGCTGTTCGAAAAAACAGCAACCACAGGAGTTTTTGTGTTCAAAACAACACCTAGAAAAATATTAACACCATAAGCAATAACAAAACCTAAAAAAAGATATATTATGATTCCGAACCATCCTTCGGTGTATTTATTCCATAATTTTTTTATTTTATGCATGTCCAACTGATTCACCTAAAACAAAGCCTGTAGCTATTAAATGCGCGACTCTCAAAGGTTCTGGTATTAAACTCATAGTTGAAGTTTTTCTTATAACTTTGCTTGCATCTTCTTTTTTCATTCCATAACATTGGAAGTATACTCTTTTATTTTTTACACTCACTCCATATATTGGTCCTGCATTTTCTACATATTTTAATCTTTTTTTAGAATTTGGCATTTGTTTTAATATAGAAGTGAATTTTTTCAGGTTTGGTTTTTTTCTATTCACTACGATTACTGGTAATTTTGTTTTTTCATAAATTTCTTTTATGTCAACAATGTTGAAACCCGCAAATGTTATTCCATCAAGCATTATTATTCTTAAATCCTTGTGTTTAGTTTTTAAGATCTTTTCAATTATTTTTTCTGTTGCATCCAAACCATCTATTTCAATTTCTGTTTTTAACAAACCATCTATGAATTGACCACCCCTGAAAATTACTCCAACAAGAATATCTTTTCCTTTTGATTTAAATTCAAAAGGACCATCATCCCATGCAACTATCCTTATTTCTTTTTTTATTGTTCTAAATCTTTGCATAAAATCATTATTTTTCTAAAGCTCTTCTAAATTCTTCTTTAAATTCATCACATTGCTCTTCTAAAGCAATAGAAGCTTTTTCCAAAAACCTTTTAGGATTCTTCCCCATAACAATTAATTTTGGATTCTCGATGAACGGATGTTCTCTAATTGCAGCTGCTTCCCCACCCTCTTTCCAAACTTGGGTAGCTAACAAATTTGTTATAGTTTCTGTTTCATCCTCGAATTCTAACAATAATCTCTCTTTTTCATCTTCAAGAACTTTGATATTCATACTATCACTATTTTCCTCTTATTTATATAAAGTTTTCTATTTCAAACTTTTTACTATCCCTTCAAGTTTTTTTGCAAAATCGGTTTTTAATAACTTATGATTATTAATCGAATTTTCAAAATTAAAATCAAACGGTATAAAACCTAAATATTTTATAGAAAATTTTTTTGCAAGATTTTTAACATTATCTTTATTTGAAATTTTCATGTTTTCGATTAATCCTAAAATTTTAATTTTATTTTTTAATAACCTAATGGTTTTTTCTATTGTTTCTAAAGCTAGAATTGAAGGTGTTGTAACGATTAAAACTTCCATTCTTTTCACAAATCTTATTAAATCAAGAATTTCATCGCTCAAACCAGGCGGAAAATCTATTACCAAATAATCTAAATCGCCCCACTTTATAATCGTCAAAGCTTCTATGATCATGTCAGAAATCTCAACACCTCTTAATGCTAAAGGTTCATTTTTAGAAAAATAAACTATTGAAAAAAATCTTATTCCATTTATTCTTGGTGGAACTATTCCATATTTTTCGTTTGGCATTTCATTTTTTCTGTTTAAAATTATATGACAAGTGGGTCCTTGAAAATCTAAGTCCAAAAGTCCAACTTTATACCCTTGTTTTTTAAGAATTAAAGATAATAGACTAGAAACAGAACTTTTTCCAACACCACCTTTTCCACTCACTACAGCAAAAATTCTTTTTACTTTTTTCAAATTATCTTTTATGATAAAGACTCTAGGATCTTTTTTTATTTTAAGATTTTTATGTTTTCTATCCATATTTTTCTACCACTTAAAATTTCAAAATCTGAACTACCACAATTGGGGCATTTTGAAAATGCATGTACTAATTCTGGAAAAAAATGAATTTCCTCTCTATTTTTGATTTTCACATCTCTCAATCTCCATTTAAAATTACAATTTCTACATTTGAAAGAAGCTTCTATTTCATTCAAAATAATCTTAGCGTTTTCCAAAGGTGTTTTTTTAGAAAGTTCTTTAATGGCATATTTGATGATCTTTTTATCAATATTTTGTAATCTTCCTATAGCAATTTTTATTTCAGAAATTTTTTTGAATTCCAAATTTTTTGTTTCATTGATTACTGTTTTAACAAGAGCTTCAGCTAAACTCCATTCATGCAATTAATTCACCTTCATCTGGATTTAAAATAGGTTTTTTGAATTCTGCTCTATTTTCTATAGCTATTCTTGGACAAGCGGTATTTATGTAACAATCCAATTCTAAACCTTCCAGCTTTTCTGGTTTTATTTTGTTGAAAATCAATATATACACTCTTTTTCCTTTTTCTTCTAATCTCTTTTTTATTTTTTTAGCTAGTTCTAAATTCAATTGCCCAGATTTTATAGAAACCAAGATTCCAATTCTTTTAGCATTTTTTGCTAAACCTATAGCCGTATACTTTTGTTTTAAGAACTTTTCTTTGATTCCTTTTAAATCACTTATTTCATTTTTTTCAACATCCAAGATATAAACGGGTTTTTCCGTTTTCAATGCAACTCCTAACGGATGGAACTTTCCAGAACCTATGTATAAAAAAGCTTCTATTTCATTTTCGATTTCTTTTGCTGATGAAATGTCACAACCCAAAATTTGGCCAGGGTATAGTTTGCCTTTACCTATTTTTACAATTTTTCCTTTTTCTTCCAAAAACTTTTTAGCTTTTTCTAAAGAATCTAGAAATTGTAAAGAAGATATCAAACCTATCCTTTTTTCTTTTATTTTATTCAATTCTCTTTCCAAGACTGGTATTGGATCATAATCCTCTCTTAATTCAACATACTCAACAGGAATATCTGTTTCTAGAATTTTTGAATGTCCATAATGAATTATTTTTTCACAACCAAGAATTTTGGCTTCTTGAATAGCTAAGTCGCAAGCCCCAAAACAGCTTTCACAATCTATTAAAACATCTCCTAACTCATCAACTATTTCCAAAACTTTTCTTCTTAATCCATCAGGAACTTGCAAAATTTTCATATTAATCCTTAGAGCTAAAATTTTATAAAAGTTTTAAAAGCAGGTTCTTACATATTTTAAACATGAAAAAATCCAAAAAGAAGGAAGAAATTGGTGGAGGTTCATTTATAGCTGCAGGAATAGTTGTCACATTTGTTCCAGCAATATTTTATATCATATTTGGTGATTTTGTTTCTTTGTTAAAAAATTGTTCTTTACCATTCTCTACTGTTGATATTGACGGTATGATACTTAATTGCATAGAAATAAGATTTGTTTATGTGTTGTCATATTTTTGCATTTTCTTTGGTCTACTCCTTGTAGTTTGGGGACTTGCCAAAAAAATTATGGAAGCAAAGAAATGATTATTTAAAAATTTTTGTTATTATATTTATATAATTGAAATTTTCTAAAATGCCTATTAACATCATTATAAAGGGTGTTGTTAAAAGTAAAAATAAAATGAAAAGTATTATTATAAAACCTTTTTTACTCCTCTCTTCTCTAAATCCTAAAAATAAACCAGATATAAGACCTCCTATATGAGAAACATAAGAAACGTTGCTTGAAATTTGACCAGTTAAAACTAATAAAAAGTTTGCTATGTTATACAAAGTATAAATTATTGCAACTAATACAAGTGGTATTGGAATTAAATAAGGAAAAAACATGAGTTCTAGAGGTTTTGATATCATGGCAATTCCCATTAAACCAAAAATTGCTGCTGAAGCTCCAACTGTTGGGGATGCTAACGAAGAAAATCCTATTAAACTTGAAGTAAGAATAAACGAGTCTGCAATAAATGATGAAGCAAAAAATGCTAATAAAAATTTCTTTCTTCCAAGTTCTTGCTCAACAACTTTTCCAAAAAAATAAAGTGCTATTATATTTAATACAAGATGTTCTGGAGAAGCATGAAGAAAAATGGAAGTTATAAAAATCCAGAATTTTCCTTTTAAAATGTTATAAAAAGAAAAACCATATTCATAAAAAATAGAATTCAAAAAATCTTCTCCGTAATAATATTTCAAATAAAGTTCTAGGATGAAAATAATTATGCATAATATAATGAAAGAATAGGTTAGTTTAGGTTTTTGATATTTTTTCATATTGAATATTTATTTTTCAAATTAAAAGATTTTGAATATTCTTATTTACATATGAGAAATCAATTTTTAGATTTTTCTATTTCAGCAACCCATTCTCTAACTTTATCTATAGCATCGATGTTGACAGACAAAGAGTCTATTCCTGTTTTAACCAAGAATTCAACAGCATCTCTTCTGTTGCTAGGTAATTCACCACATATAGAAGATTCAACATTATATTTTTTACAGATTTCAATGACATGTTTAAACAAAAATTGCATTGCAGGATGCATTTCATCAAAAATTTTTATTAATTTTTCATTATTTCTATCTATTCCCAAAGTTGTTTGGGTTAAATCGTTACTTCCGAATGAAGCAAAGGCAATTCCTTCTTTACAAAAATCTTCTATTGTTAAAGCAGCTGCTGGAGTTTCAACCATTATTCCAAAATTTGTAGGAGCGCCAACCTCTTTGGCAATCTCTTTTGCTTTTCTTAATTCCGAAACACTTATGATAAAAGGTAATTCCCAAACAACATTATCTAAACCTTTTTCATGCAGTTGTTTTAGTGCTTTTAATTCGCACTTCAAAATTTCAGGCTCATCCAGACTTCTTCTTATTCCATGCCACCCCAGCATTGGATTGTCTTCTTCAGGTTCTTTTTCTCCACCTTTCATATTTCTAAACTCGTCTGTTCTTGCATCTAAAGATCTAACCCAAACTTGTTTAGGATAAAAAATCTGAGCAACTTTTCCCACACCATCGACAATTATTTTTATTAACTCTTCTTGTTTTCTCTCTCTTATGTATTCTATTGGATGCATTCCAGCTTTTGTCAACATGTGCTCTAATCTTAACAAACCGACGCCATCCGCATGTTTTGCCCTTTCAGCAGTCTCAGGAAAAGCCAAATTAACTTTAACTTGAGTTTTTGTCTTTATTTCAACTGCTTTTGCTTTTTCCTCTTTTATTTCAATCTCTCCAGGATAAATTTTTCCATGAGTTGCATCAACTGTAATTTTCATTCCGTCTTTCAAAACTTGTGTTGCTTTTTTCGTTGCAATTACACAAGGAACTCCTAACTCTCTAGATACAATTGCTGCATGTGAGGTAATCCCTCCCTCATCAGTAACTATGGCAGCAGACTTCTCCATTGCCACAACAAAGTCAGGGTTTGTCATTTTTGTAACAAGAATGTCTCCTTTTTGAATTTTCCATATTTCACTAGCATCACGAATAACTTTTACAACACCTGTAGCAACTCCTGGAGATGCCCCATAACCCTCTAATACAGGTGTTCCTTTTACTTCTCTAGTTTCTTTTTCCTCTAAAATTGTCACAGCTCTTGTTTGAACTATATAAATTTTTCCTCTTTCAATTGCCCATTCAATATCTTCTGGAAAATTATAATGTTGTTCTATTTTTTTACAAAAAGCAGCTAGGGCAACGATTTCATAATCAGACAAAACTTGCGCTTCTACTTTATCTCTATTAACATTTCTAACAACTGTCATTCCATATATATCTCTTACAGTTTCAATCGATTTTTTACCAATGTGTTTTTCTATAATTTCTCCTGTGTCTTTATCAACTACATATCTATCAGGTTCAACTTTTCCTTGAACAAGAGTTTCACCTAACCCCCAACAAGCTTCTATAACTATTTTTTTAGAACCTTTAACAGGATTTGTTGGGTCAATAGTAAAAGCGACCCCTGATTTTTCAGAATTTATCATTCTTTGAACAATAACACCAATGGAAGTATCTTGTGGCTGATTATGTTTGTGTCTATAGTAAATAACTCTTGGAGTATAAAGAGAAGCCCAACATTTTTTAATGGCTTCAATTAGCCTTTTTTCACCTTTAACATTCAAAAAAGTATCGTATTGACCTGCAGAAGATGCTTTCTCTATATCTTCCATTACTCCAGAACTTCTAACAGCAACGAACGGCATATCAATGGGCTTTACAAAATCCAGATCTACTGGCGGTCCACCATAAAGCTTTTTATAAGCATCTATTATTTGATTTTTCATTTCTTCAGGGACTTCAGCCTCCATTATTAGTGTCTTGATTTTTTCCGAAGCATTATTCAAAGAATTTACATCAGAATAATCAATTCCTTTAATTATCCCAAGTATTTTTTCTTTTAAATTATTAGACTTTAAAAATTCTTCATAAGCTTCTGCTGTTATAAAAAATGCTTCTGGAACAGGAAATCCAGCATTTATTAATTCTGCCAAATTTGCTGCTTTCCCACCTACTAATTTAACATCTTTTTTTCCAAGATTTGTTGGCCACAAAACGAAAGGCATAATATTATATAAAGATATCTATATAAAAAACGTAACGTTTAAAAGCTTAAATAGGTTTAAATAAGGTTTAAATAAATAATTTAATGGAGTATTTATATGAAAATTGGGAGGGTTCAAAAGTACATACTAAGAAAAATAAGAGAAGATGGAGCAATATTATTGGCTTTAGTAGATCCTGATAAGCAACCTTTCGAGAAAGGTGCAGAAGTAGCAAAGGCTGCTTGTGATGCAGGAGCTGATGTAATTCTAGTAGGAGGTTCTATTGGAGCACAAGGAATGATACTTGATAAAACAACAAAAATGATAAGAGAAAATGTTGACATTCCTATAGTTTTGTTTCCTGGAAGCGTTGGAACTGCTACCCATTATGCAGATGCTATATACTTTATGTATTTATTGAATTCTAGAGATGTTTATTGGTTGTCAACTGCCCAAATTCAAGGTGCACCTGTAGTTAAAAGATTGGGAATAGAGCCGATACCCACTGCTTACATTGTGATTGAACCTGGAAGAGCTGTCGGTTGGATATCTAATGCAAACATGGTTCCTAGAAATAGATCAGACTTAGCAGCTGCAACAGCTTTGGCAGGACAATACATGGGTGCTAGAATTGTTGTAACGGATTGTGGTTCTGGATCCCCAACACCAGCTTCTATTGAAATGATAAGAGCTGTAAGATCACAACTAGAAGTTCCATACTTTTATGGTGGAGGTTGTAGAACACCTGAGCAAGCCAGAAGAATAATAAAAGCAGGAGCAGACGGTATTCAAATAGGAACTGCCTTTGAAATAGAAGATGGATATGATACTACAAAAAAGAAAGTAAGTTTAATGGTTAAAGCAATAAAAGAAGCTGGAGAGGAGAAAAAGAGAACAGCAAAGAATAAAATAAAATCAATCATACCATCTATCAGAATACCAAGGATCAGCATCAAAAATAAGTGGGAAATCTTGAGCAAAAAACTGAAAAGAAAAAAGAAACAGAGCTAAACAGTATTTTTAGAGTTCTAAACAAAAGTTTTAATTTGATTTCTTA
>JAFCFQ010000013.1 GCA_017608545.1 Candidatus Aenigmatarchaeota archaeon | reverse complement strand
GCAAGTGATATGAAGGGAGGTTTGGCATCAATTTTAATTGCTGTAAAGAATCTTTCAAAAGAAAATTTCAAAAAAAGATTATTGTTAACGTTTGTTGCTGATGAAGAAGTTTCAATGAAAGGTTCAGAATATTTAATCAAGAAAAGAAAAGGAATTTTCAAAAATATTAAATATGGGATAATAGGGGAATGTACAGATCTTAAAGCTAGAATTGCACAAAAAGGAATAGTACAAATAAAATTGAAATTTAAAGGTAAAGCTGCTCATGGATCAAAACCAGAGTTGGGAGACAATGCGATTTACAAAGCTTCAGATTTCATACAAGAATTAAAAAAATTAATGAAAAAATTAAAAAAGAAAAGGAATCCTTTGCTTGGAAGTGGAACAATAAATGTTGGAGTTATTAAAGGTGGGACTAAAATTAATGTTGTTCCAGATTTTTGTTACGTAGAAATTGATAGGAGAATCATTCCTGGAGAAAATCCAAAAATAGCTGTAAATCAAATAAAGAAAATACTAAAGAAACTAAAATTAAAAGCTGGCATTGAACTTGGTAAAAGTAGGTTACCGATGCAGTTAAATGAGAATTTAGAGTTAATAAAAATTTTAAAAACTATAACAAAAACAAAACTTGTTGGCGAAAGTGGTTATACAGAAGCTGAATTATTTTATAGAAATATGAGTATTCCTTGTTTTAGTTTTGGTCCAGGTATTTCAAAGTTAGCTCATGTAACAAATGAATACATACCAATTAAGAATTTAAAAAGAGCAACTAAAATTTATGAAGAACTAATAAGAAAGGTATGTTTATGAGAGTAAAAGGAACAAGAGATTTTTTGCCTGAAGAAATGATTTTAAGACAGCAAGTGCTAGAAAAAATAAAATCCATTTTTGAAGTGTTTGGATTTCAACCATTAGAAACTCCTGCTTTAGAATCTTGGGAGGTTCTCTCTGCAAAGGGGGCGGGTGGTGAAGAAATTTTAAATGAGACTTACAATTTTGAAGATAAAGGAGGAAGGAAAATAGGTTTGAGATATGATTTAACAGTTCCTTTGGCAAGAGTAGTAGCTTCTAATCCTAATCTAAATTTACCATTCAAGAGGTATCAAATAGAAAAAGTTTGGAGGTATGGAGATATTTCTAAAGGTAGATTTAGAGAATTTTTGCAGGCCGATATTGATATTGTTGGAAGTGAAAGTATGTTAGCAGATGCAGAAATCATAGCATGTGCTATTTCAGTTTTAAATTCTTTAGGTTTTAGGCAATTTTTTGTAAGAATAAATAACAGAAAAATTTTAGAAGCTCTAATAAAATATGCTGGAGTTGAAAATGATAAAGTTATGAATGTTTTTAGAATAATCGATAAACTTGAAAAAATTGGAATTGAAAATGTAAAAAAAGAGTTAAAAGAAATGAAAATATCTGAAGATTCTATCGAAAAAATAATTGAACTAATTAAAATTGAAGGCGAACCAAAAACTGTTTTGGAAAAAATAGAAAAAATAATAAAAACAGAAGGAATAGATGAATTAAGACAAATCATTTCTTATCTTGAAAAAATGAAAGTTGAACCAAAATTCAAAATCGATTTAAGTTTAGCAAGAGGTTTGGATTACTACACAGGACCAATTTTTGAAGTTTTTGCTGAAAAGGGAATAGGAAGCATTGCAGGCGGGGGAAGATATGATAAAATGATAGGTTTATTTTCAGGAAAAGATATTCCTGCAACAGGTATTAGTTTCGGTATAGAAAGAATTATAGAAGTTATGAAGGAGAGGAAAATGATTAAATCAAAAAAATCAAATGTTAAAGTTTTTATAGCTTCTGTAAACGAAAAAGTAAGAGATAATGTTTTAGAAATAGTTCAATTATTAAGAAGCAATTTAATTTCAGCTGATTATGATTTAAGGTCAAGATCTTTATCAAAACAATTAGAATATGCTAACTCTTTAGAGATTCCGAATGTTATAATTGTTGGAGAAAAAGAATTAGAAAAAAACTGTGTTAAATTAAGAAGAATGGAGACAGGTGAAGAAATTTTATTAAAACTTGAAGACATTGCAAAATTTGATTTTACATAATAAGACGTAGAAAAAGTTAAATTATTTTTATTTTAATAGCACACAACCATATTTTCTTCGATTACAAGGCCACATTTTCTGCAAACTACTTCTCCCATACTCTTTGCAATCTTTGTTGAACCACATTCTGGACATCTTAGTTTCATATTTAGTCTTAAAATTTGAAAGTTTTTAAGCTTTTTTCTTTTCTGAAGCATATTTTTAAAAAATTATACACTAATATACGAGTTAAGAAACATTTATATACACTTTAAATAATTCGACAAATAACTGATTTCATGAGAAAGAGAAGAAGAATAGAAGAAAAAGATTTGAAACTAAGCAAGATATGTGTAGACACATCTGCATTAATTCATGGAAAAATCACTGATTTAATAGAATCAAAGAAATTGGAGAATTCCGAAATAATAATTCCTGAAGTTGTTGTTGGTGAATTACAAGCTCAAGCAGCAAAAGGAAGAGAAATAGGATTCTTAGGTTTGGAAGAAATAAAGAAAATAAGAAAAATAAAAGATAAACACAAAATAAATTTAAAATTTGTTGGTGAAAGACCTAGCTATGAAGATATTTTGTTGGCAAAATCAGGAAGAATAGATGCATTGATACAAGATATTGCAAAAGAGAATAATGCTGTTTTAGTTACTTGTGACCTCTTACAAGGTTTAGTTGCACAGGCTCAAGGAGTAAAGGTAAAGTATTTTGAATCTTATGAAAAGAAAAAGAAAATGAAAATAGAGAAATTCCTTACTCCAGATACTATGTCTATTCATTTGAAAGAGGGAGCTATTCCTTATGCAAAAAGAGGAAAGCCAGGAGAAATAAAGTTTGTTGCTCTGAGAAAAAAACCAATGAAATATGAAGAACTAGAAGGTATAGCTACAGAAATTCTTGATGCAGCAAGATATGAAGAAGATTCTTTTGTGGAACTAGGAGAACATGGAGCAACTGTTGTTCAATTAAAAGAGAAAAGAATTTCAATAGCAAGGCCACCTTTTTCAGATGGATTGGAAATAACCTTAGTTAGGCCAATAGTTAAACTAACTTTAGATGATTATGAACTTTCTGGTAAATTAAAGGAGAGATTGAAAAAAAGAGCAGAAGGTATTTTAATTGCAGGACCTCCTGGAAGTGGAAAATCAACATTTTCAGCTTCTCTAGCAGAATTTTATTTTAAACAAGGGAAAATTGTTAAAACTTTGGAACAACCAAGAGATTTACAAGTTCCTCCAGAAATAACCCAATACGCTCCTTTGAATGGAAGTTTTGCAAAATCAGCAAACATTTTGCTTTTGGTGAGGCCAGATTATACAATTTTTGATGATATAAGAAGATCTAGCGATTTTACAATATTTTCTGATATGAGACTTGCAGGAATAGGAATGATCGGTGTTGTTCATGCAACAGATCCTGTTGATGCCATTCAAAGATTTATAGGAAAAATAGAATTAGGAGTTATACCTCATGTTATCGACACTATAATATTCATTAAATATGGAAGAGTTGAAAAAGTTTATTCTTTAAATTTAACAGTTAGAGTTCCTAGTGGAATGACAGAAGAAGATTTAGCAAGACCTATTGTAGAGGTTAGAGATTTTGAAACAAACAATTTAGAATATGAAATATACACTTATGGAGAACAAACGACAGTCATTCCTGTTAAAAAAGAGAAAAAATCTGCAGTATTGAAATTAGCAAGTGAAAGAATAAAATCAGAAATAAGAAGATTTGATCCTTCAGCAAAAATAGAATTTTTATCAGATAATAATGTTATTGTAAAAGTTAGCAATAAAGTAATACCTAAATTAATAGGAAGAGATGGAAAAACAATAAAATCAATAGAAGACAAACTTGGAGTTTCAATAGAAGTACAGCCTTTTGTTGAATCATTAGGAAAAGAAGTAAAGTTTGATATTCATGAGACAGGAGCTTACATCGTTTTTTCGTTTAACAAAAAAATTGCCGGTAAAAATGCAAACATTTATATTGATGGTGAATATTTATTTTCTGCGACAATCGGTAGAGTAGGACAAATAAAAATTTCTAAAGGTTCAGATCTAGGGAAATCTTTGTTAAGGGCAATAACAAGTAAAAAAGAAATTAAAGTTTTTATTTAAAGTTCTTAAATAAAAGGATTGTATTTTTATAGTGTTAATTTCCTATTATCAAATATGCCCTCGTAGCTCAACTTGGATTAGAGCACCTGCGTCCTAAGCAGGGGGTTGTGGGTTCAAATCCCATCGAGGGCAAAAAATTTATTCTAATATCTAATAATTAATAGGTGTTTTGATGGATGAATTTAAAAAAGAGAAAGAACCGATTGGAGGATGTATGAGTAGTCCAGCCATATATGAAACTGATCTAGGTGACGAGGGTAAAAGAGAATATAAACCAAAAGTTTCAAATAGGGAAATAATGTACGCTACGAGTTGTAATAGCCCAACATTAATAGAAATAGTTGAAGGTAATGCTGAGGATACGGATTAGCTTTTGAATTCATAAGAGTATCTTTTTTATAATAAGAATTACAGATATAATCTATGAAAAAAGAAAGGATAGAAACAGGAATTCCAGGATTAGATCAATTAATAGGTGGAGGTTTAATACCTAATTCTTTAACTTTATTAACAGGAACAACTGGAACAGGAAAAACCATATCGTCTTCTCAATTTATTTATTATGGAGTTAAAGATTTTAATCAGCCCGGAGTTTATGTTAGTTTTGAGGAACCTGTAGATAATATAAAAGAAAATTGTCTGGATTTTGGTTGGGATTTTGAACCTTTAGAAAGAAAAGGAAAAGTTGTTTTTGTTAGATATGATCCATTTCATGTTGAAGATATTTATGAATTAATAGAGACCAACATTAAAAAAATAGAAGCCAAAAGAGTTGTTATAGATTCTATATCTGCTTTAGGATTATATGTAAGAGATATTCCTGATATAAGAAGAATGGTGTTTAATATATCTCTCTTATTAAGAAAGTTAGGTTGTACATCAATTTTAGTTTCTGAAACTTTACCAGCACAAGGCTCACTTTCGAGATTTGGAGTAGAGGAGTTTGTAACAGACAATGTTATAGTATATTATTATACTAGAACAGGTTCTCAATTTTCAAGATCTTTAACAATTTGGAAAATGAGAGGTTCTAAACATTCAAACAAACTTCATCCTTATGCAATAACAAAAGAAGGTATTATAGTCTACTCTAAAGAAGAAGCGTTTTCAAAACTTTAAAGATAAATATAAACTATTCTAAATTTATTCTTATGTCAAAAAAAATTAAAAAACATAGAAAAATTAAAAAAGAAAAAATAAAAGATTACCATTTTTTAAAAGTTCCAGCAATAAAAATTTTTGGTAAATTGGCAGACAAATATTCTGATTATTTTAAAATATTGAGAATATCACTTCATAAAGCTGATGCAAAAATTTTATTTAGAACTTATTTATCAATTATGTTCTTTCTTACAGCTTTTGTGTTTTTTCTAACATTTCTTATTACTTTAGCATTTTCAATATATTTAAGTTTGAATATTTTGCAAACTATTTTAGGCTTATTAATTTTACCTTCTTTATTTTCAACTATTACATTTTTATTGTATTATCTTTATCCGATATCTTTAGCAAGAAAAAGAAAAAACGATATAGAATCGAATTTACCTTTTGCAATAAATCATATGGCTGCCATTGCAGGTTCTGGTGTTCCACCGCGAGTTATGTTTAAAGTAATTTCAAGATTTAAAGAATATGGTGAAATTTCTAGAGAAGCAGAAAAAATAACAAGAAATGTTGAAGTTTTTGGTATGGATGAAATTACATCAATAAAAGAAGTTGCATCAAAATCTCCATCCCAAGCTTTCAAAGATTTTTTGCAAGGAATTTTAACAACAATTCAAACTGGTGGTAATCTTAATAGTTTTTTAAAAGAAGAAGCTGAAAAGGCGATGTTTGATTACAGAATTAAGAGAAACAAATATGTTCAACAACTGACAATTTATATGGATTTTTACACAGCATTACTAATTGCAGCTCCTTTGATTTTTGTAATAATGCTTCCGGTTTTGAGTATAATGCAAGGAACTTTATTTGGTTTTGGAATAAAAGAATTGATAAACATTGGCTTCATTTTACTCATAGCTTCAAACATAGGATTTTTGACGCTTCTTCAAATCACTCAACCTAAAATGTGATTTGAATGAAAAAAATGAATGAATTAATAAAGTTAACTTTGACAACAACTTTAGTCGGAACGCTACTAGTCATTTTGAATTTAATTTTCTTATCATCTCTTACTTTAAGTATAATTTCTATTATCATCATACCACTTGGTCCATTCATTTATCAGTACAAAAAATATAAAGAAAACAAAGAAGTCGAGGAGAGATTCCCAGAATTTCTGAGAGATGTAGCCCAAAATATAAGGACAGGAATGACGATACCTCAAGCAATAAAAGCAACAAAAGATACTTACTATGGAGCATTAACCCCATATGTTAAAAAAATGATTGTACAAATAGATTGGGGAGTACCTTTCGATAAAATTCTTTTAGATTTTGCAAGACATACTACCGAATCTTTAAGGAGAACAGTTTTAACGATAATAGACACTCATAAAGGTGGTGGAGATATTGCTGATATCTTCGATTCAATTGGAAAAAGTATAGTTGAAGTTAATAGGATAAACAAAGAAAGATCTTCTATAATTCATAATCAAATGCTTACAGGGTACATAATCTTCTTCATTTTCATAGGTGTTTTGATTGTCATGCAAACATTCTTGGTTCCAATATTACAAACATTTTCTACCTCTGAAGTTGGGATCCCAACTCTTAAAGAACTTAGCGGTTTTTTTGCTAACGTTTTTAGGATACTAATAGTCATTCAAGGGTTCTTCTCTGGTTTAATTGTAGGTAAGCTTTCTGAAGGAAGTATAATATCAGGTTTAAAGCACTCAATAGTTCTAGTTATCGTAGGTTCTCTTGCACTTTTAGTTTTCATATAGATTTTTATTGTGGGTTAATCTACCATTTATTATGAAAGCACTTTATCCACCATTATCTTATGCACTTTTCATTGCAATTAGTACAGTTGTTTTATCTCTCATATTAGTTGCAATAAACATTTTTTCAGAGAATATACAAAGAGATTATGCTTACAATCAATTAAATTATGTAGCAGAAGTTATAAGAAATGAGATTTTAAAGTTTTACTCCACAGAAGCTGAAGGTGAAATAGAGTTATCAATACCAAGAAGTATAATAGGAAAACAATATTTAATAGAATTTAACCAAAAAAATTTGAAGTTGAGCCTTGAATTTAAGAATGAAAAAATTGAAGTTGAACGTTTTATAAATATTAGTGCTTCTTTTAGTGGAAGATCTTATGTTCCAGCTTCGATCGAAATGAATAAGGTAAATGGAAACGTTTTCATAAGGTTGATTTAATGAGTCATATAGATTTTGTTATGGGTTTTATTTTAATAATTTCAACAATATTTTTAATATTATATTTCATTTCGAATTCTATATCAAACAATGTCAATGATTTTAGAAATAATGAGCTGGAAGAATCTGCTTTATCTTTGGAGAAATATTTATTTAAAATAAATGACGATAAAAGTTTGATTTCAACTTTCAGAAAACTTCAAGCGGTTTTAACTGAAGTTAATAATACGGCTCATACAGAAGAAATAAGAATATCAATAAAACCACAAGTTAACAAAGTTAAGGTCTACAAT
>JAFCFQ010000012.1 GCA_017608545.1 Candidatus Aenigmatarchaeota archaeon | reverse complement strand
TATTTGAGGGAAAAAGAGGAATTTGCAAGAAAAGCAAAAGAGCTTGGATATGAGCTTATCGGATTTGAAATAACTGATGTTTAAAAATTCTAAATTAAAATTTTAAATAACTTTTTATTCTTGCCAAACGAATTATTTTCATATGGCAAAGATAATTTCAGTTATATCTGGAAAAGGTGGTGTTGGAAAAACAACAACAGTTTCAAATTTAGGAGCAGCTTTAGTAAAAAGGGGTAAAAATGTTATTGTAATCGACGGAAACATCACTACTCCAAATTTAAGTTTACATCTTGGAATTCCTTTTTATCCTATAACTTTGCATGATGTCTTAAAAAGAAAAACTCCTATAGAAGCTGCAATTTACGAACATTCAAGCGGAATGAAAATTATTCCTGCTTCTTTGTCAGCTGATGCTGTAAAAGATATAAAAATAGAAAAATTAGAAGGTGCTTTATTAAATCTTTTAGGAAGAGCTGATGTGATACTAATTGATTCTGCTGCAGGTTTAGGAAGAGAAGCATTAACTGCCATGAAAATAGCTGATGAAATAATAGTTGTAACAAATCCTGATTTACCTTCTGTTACAGATGCTTTAAGAACAATAAAATTAGCAGAAGAGAGTGGAACAAAAGTTTCAGGAGTTGTTATAAATAGAGTTAAAGGTAAAAAACATGAGTTGTCTATTTCTGAAATTAAATCAATGCTTAACGTCCCGATTTTAACTATTGTTCCAGAAGATTCCTCAGTTCCTAAATCAATTAAAAAAAGGAAACCAGTTATTCATCATAAACCAAATAGCAGAGCATCTACAGCGTTTAAAAAACTAGCAGCCAAGATATTGGGTGAACCTTTTAAAGAAAAGAAAAAAAAGAAAAAGAGTTGGTTTGAAAGATTAACTTTTTGGTTAAGATAATCACAAAATTAAATATTTTTCTATTTCCCATTTTGTTACTTTTTCAGGATTCCAAACTTTATGTATTTCTTTGTATTCTTTCCATTCTTTTTCTAATAAATTAACATATTTTTCTTTAATTTTTCCGAAAATTTCTTTTGCTAATTCATCTTTTTTAAGTTCTTCTATGACTTCTTCAGGCGTTCTAGGTACGGTTTCAAATTTTTCTTGATTTTCAAGTTTATAAGTATTTTCTTCTGTATAAAACTCTTCTGGATCTATTTTCTTTTCTATTCCTCTCAAGCCAGCTGCAATCAAATAAGCTTCTAAAAGATAAGGATTACTAGTTGAGTCTGGCATTCTGAATTCTATTCTAGCTTCTTTTTGGGTTTGAAATGATGGGATTCTAATTAATGCAGACCTATTTTTAGGGCCCCAAGCTCTATTTATAGGAGCTTCATAACCAGGAACAAGCCTTTTTCTAGAATTTATGCTAGGAGTAGCTATTCCAGTTAATGGTTTAAATTTATCTAGTATACCACCTATGAAAAATCTTGCAGTATCTGACAAATAGAGAGTATCTTTTTCATCATAAAATGTATTTTCATTATTTTTAATATTAAACAAACTGACGTGATGATGGAGACCGTTACCATTAATTCCTTCTCTAAATTTTGGCATCAAAGTTAATGTTAATCCATGAAAATAATCTAAATAATTTTGACTAAAGTATCTAAAAGTAATTATTTTATCTGCCATTTCTAAAGCTTTATCATATTTTAAAGTAATTTCTCCTTCTCCTGGTGCTACTTCATGGTGTGTATATTCAGGCTCCACAATAGGCTCTATTTTTATAGAAGGTAATGCTTCAAATAGTTCTTGTCTATATTTTTTAGTTTTATCTTTAGGAGTTACATCACAATAACCAGCTTTATCGATTGGCTCTAAACCATTAGAACCTTCTTTTAATATAAAGAATTCATTTTCAACTGCCATGTATGGCTTAAAACCTCTTTTTTCGCATTTTTCAACTTGTTTTTTCAATATGTATCTAGGACTTAATTCATATTCTCTTAATTTTCCATCAGCTGTATAAATATCACATAACACTCTTGCCGCTCTTTTATTCCATGGAAGCCTAAAAAAAGTTTCAGTTATTGGTATTAGTGTTAAATCACTATTTTCTATAGGACTCAAATCAACAGAAGAGCCATCAAATACTTTTCCCCTTTCAATAGCTTTTTTATATCTTTGAGGACTTATTTCAATTGCTTTCACTCTTCCAAGAATATTTACAAATTGCATTTCAACGTGAGAAATACCTTCTAAATAATCCATTTTTCTATTTTGTTAAAAAACGTTTATATATTTTATAGTTTAATTATTGTACATATGTATAATAAAATAAAATATAATAAATCAAATGTTCAAAAAAATAAAAAAGTCGATAAACAGATTGAACAAACGTTAGTTGATGAAATCGATAAAAAAATATTAAAAAAGCTTTTAACTGATTCCAGATTCTCTTATAGACAAATTGCAAGAGAACTTAAATTATCAGTAGGAACGGTTTTAAAAAGAATAAAAAGATTAGAAAAAGGAGGAATAATAAAATTATACGACAATTTTAAATCATGAGAAGTTAGGCTTTGACTTAATTGCAATTACTCATATAACTTTTTCTAAAGGAAAACTTATAGAAACAGAAAAGAAAATTGCAAAAATTAAAAATGTTTGTGCTGTTTATGATGTTACAGGAAACACAGACGCAATAATAATCTCGAAATTTAAAAATAGAAAAGAATTAGGAGAATTTACAAAAACTTTACTTTCAATGCCTTATGTAGAAAGAACAAATACTAATGTAGTTTTAACAATAATTAAAGAAGATTTTAGAATATTGATTTAATCAACTTTTATTTCAAAACCAATAACAGGTTTCTCTAATTTCCAATTATCTAAAATTTTTGGATGAATTTCTCCAAAGAATCCTATTTGTTTTTCATTAACTAAGATTTCTCCACATCTTGATTCTATGAAGCTTGGGTGATTATATTCTTTAATTTCATATTTATAACTAAGATTTTTCAAAACAGCTTCAACCACAGACTTCATTTCTGTTAAGTTAGCATCATCATAAGAAATAACACCTGCTAATTTTCTAATTTGTTTAGTTCCAGTTTCTTGACTTTCATCAAGAGTTATACAATCACCTATTTCAAAAATTTTTTGAGGATATTCTCTATGTTTATTTGATGATAAAACTTTTAACAAATTTGGTAATAACCAAGTTCTGCATATGTCATATTCACTAGAAGTTGGGTTAAAAATTTCTACGCATTTACCTCCTATATTCATTTTATTAAAATTGTTTTCTTTACTTGTCAAAATGAAACTTAAAATTTCTTGAAAACCCAAGCCAATCATTATTTCTCTTATCTTTCTAGAGAGTTTTTCTAATTCAGATTGTTTTCCTATTGTTGCTATTTTTGGTAAAATAGGTTTAATATTGTTATAACCATAACCAATTGCAACATCTTCTATTATATCAACTTTATGAAGGATATCAGAACGATAAGGAGGTATACTAACTATTATTTTCCCACCTTTCATTTTTTTAACATAATATCTCATTTTTTCTAAAGATTCTGCAATCTCATTTTCATTTAATCCTATTCCGAGAATTTTGTCAATTTCTTCTACATTTAAAGACATTTCCTTTGGTTCCAATTTTGGAGTTATTTTGTTGCTAACTTTTACACTAAATATTTTTCCACATCTTTCAACAATGTTACAAACTAAAATGTTTAAAACTTGCTCTACGGCTTTTTCATCAGTTCCTGTAACATCAATGAAGAGATTTTTTGTATTTTCTGTAACTTTTGTTCTTTCAGAATTTATAATAGGTGGAAAGCTTATAACACCTTCTTTATCATAAATAAGAGGGTATTTATCTTTAACTAAATGAGCGTAAGCCATTCCTTTTGGATGTTTTTCTAGTATTTCTCTTATATTCATTTCTTCAGTTTTCCCTAGTGGAACAAATTTTTCATTATCAACATCCTTATAAACTAAAGGAGGAACTATTTTATCAAAATCATGAACACCAATTGCAACTTTTTTTCTATTCCTTCCTATTGTCATGTGCAATTTCTCTTGAACTTGCATCAAACTTTTTATCAAATAATCTGAAAGTGTAACATCTTTTATTATTCCACAAGCTATATGAGGCCTAACTTCAGACTTTTCTTTTCTTAATATTACACCAGAATCTGAAACTTCATAATTTTTAATTCCAGTTTCAATCCCTAAAAATCCTTTCATTTCTCTTGCTATTCCTTCTACAGAAAACATATCGGGCCTGTCAGGATTCAATTCACATTCAATTTTATTTTCATTAATTGTTGCTTCTATCTTTAACAAAAACAAAACTTCTTCTATTTCTTGATCTGATAATTTTTTTCCGATTAAATTTAACAAATCATTTTTATCAATTTCTATGACAACCATTTAAATCACAAAATTACAATTTCTTTATTTCTTAACCATTCTAAATCATCTGAATAAAGCATCCTTATGTCATTTACTCCTAATGAAATCATGGCTAGTCTACCAATTCCTAACCCCCAAGCTAAAACTTGTGATTTTTCTAATCCTAAAGGTCTTAACACCTCTGGTCTCATCATCCCTGCACCTCCAGCTTCTACCCATCCTAGTTTTGGATAATATACATAAAGTTCTACAGATGGACTTGTGAATGGGAAGTAACTAGGTTTAAATTTAATTTTTTCAGTTCCAATTAATTTAGCAATTTCTTTTAAAAAACCTAAAAGATGTCTAAATGTTACATTTTCTCCAATTACTATTCCTTCACAATGGTCAAACTCCATTAAATGTTGAGCATCAATTATATCGTATCTAAATACTCTATCAATTAAAAAATATTTTCCAGGTTTGTCTTTATTTTCATATAACGTTCTTGCTGAAACAGCGGTTCCTTGAGATCTCATTATCAATTTTGCTGCTTCATTTTTATTCCAAGATCCTCCCCAACCAGTACTCTCTGTTATCCAACCTCCTTCATGAGTGGCTTTAACTTTTGCTACAAGATTTTCGTCAGGTAACTTTCCAATGCTAGGATTTTTTAAAATCAATACATCATGAATACTTCTTGATGGATGATCTTGTGGCATAAACAGAGAATCACAATTCCAGAAAAACGTTTCAATTAAAGGTCCTCTCATTTCTTGAAAACCTAATCCAATTAATTTTTCTCTAATTTCTTCTATGATTTGAACGTAAGGTTGCTTTTTTCCAGGATAAATTTTTGGTGCTGGAGCATTTACATTATACTTTCTAAATGTTTTATTTCTCCATTCACCAGACTTTATTAACTCAGGAGTTAATTGTGCTATTTCTCCCCTTACTTCTACTTTCTTTTCTTTTTTTCTACCAAATAATCTTTGCCAAAAAGAAGGTTTTTTGACTTTTTTTGTTTCTTCAATCAATTTTCTGCTTAAAAGGATTTTTATTAAGTCTTGTTTTGATTCACCTTTTTTATCAATTTCTTCTAGAGCTTTTTCTAAATCCGTTTTTCTATCAATAATTTCTTTACCTTTTTCTGTCAATTTAACAATTTTATTTTCAATTACAATCCATCCATTTTTCTTTGCCCAACCAATTGCTATTTGAGAATTAGGAAATTTAGAAGCTTCTTCTAAAGACTTTTCATTTTCTATGAATTTTAGTAATCTTTTTTCCGGCAATCCACTTTTAAGATATTCTTTTCCTTCTTCGGTTAGTTTATACATATTCAATCCTCAAGCATAAACTTTCCTATAATTTTTTTTGCTTTCATTCTTTTTTTCTGATGTTCTGCTAAAAACTTTTTGATCCTTTTACTAAGTTCTTTTTTACAATCTCCACATAAAATTTTTCCTTTTTTACAATTATTATATAACATTTTTAATTTTTCATCATCCTCTTCGAATAAAAAGTAAAAATATTGATATACAGGACAAATCTCTGGTTCTCCTCCAAATTTTCTTTGTTCTTCTTTTGTATCTTTTCCTCCTGTAAATGAATTCATAACTTTTCTTTCAATATCTTTTTGGTTATCAGTAGTAAATATTGCTGTGTTTGGTTCACTTGAAGACATTTTTCCACCTTTTCCCAAGCCAGGAAGAAATTTACACTGAATTGAGGCTGGTTTATAAAATCCTAATTTTGGTAAAATGTCTCTTGCTACTCTAAAATGAGGATCTTGATCAATAGCATGAGGAATTAAACACGGAATTTTCTTTTTTTGTTTTACAGACTCAAGAAATGCAGGAACTGATTGCATGCTTGTGAAAAATATTGAACCAACATTCGTATCATTTGTAAAGCCAAAAACAGCTTTTGCTGTTGAGAAAGTCAATTTTTTTGCAACTCTTAAGGCTTGTTTGTACATAGTTTTTGCATATTTTAAATCTGAAATTATTTTAGTTTTTTCAGGATCAAAACCTAAAGCTATTATGTCAAGTGCATTTTCATAAGTGAACTTTTCAACATCTTCTAAACTGAGCTCCTCTTTAAACAAGAACTTTTCATCATCTGTTAATTGAATAAAATATTTAACATTAAATGCTTCTTGTAATTGTTTTGCGAACATGAATGATATCAAATGACCTATGTGAGTATGTCCAGAAGGACCCCTACCATTATACAAATAAAATTTATTACCTTTTTCAAATTCATTTAAAATAAAATCTAAGTCTCTATGCGCAAAAAATATTTTTCTCCTTAAGAAGAAATTATCCCCTAAATATTTCTCTAGTCTTTTGTATAGATTTTCATCTATCAAATTCAAACCAAAATTCTTTACCAATTTATCGTAATTTATTTTTCCTTTAACTTCCCATGGAGTTACAATCATTGTTTCTTTCATATACTCACCTTTTAACTAATAGATAACTTTTTTTAGTCTTATTTTTAACCTTCTTAGAACTAGAGATAACTGCTAAGCAAATTGGAGGATATCCCATTCCATTTAAACGCCTAAATACTATTGATATGAGATATTTATAAAATTAAGCTCTACTAGCTGAAATAAAATAAATAATAAAATATTTGGCACCATGATCAGATCAAACAAAATTCGTTATATCTTTTGGAAGGTCTTCAAGTTTCTTTAAAGCTTTTTCAACATCTTTAACTTCTATTTTTTCAGATCCTCTACTTTCTGCATTTTCTCCTGCATTTTTCATTAAAAACAAGCCAACTCTTATATCCTTTGAAGTAAAAGTTTTTCTTATGACGATTTCAAATGCATCATAATCCCAACAATCTGGAACGAAAGCATACTTTCTTCTTTCATACAAAATTCCTCTAGTTTCTTCGTAATTGTATGGTTTGAATTCTAGTCTATCCAACAAAAGTCTCGATATTAATCTTCTATCCATTTTAGCTACCCATTCACTTAAATTAGTGACTAGAAATATTGTTTTATGGGAAACGTCTTCTAGAATTCTATAAAGAAAATCGAAATCTTTAACTCTATCAATTTCATCGAATGCGAAAACAACACCATCATATCTGTTTAATCTTAAAATTATTCTATCAAACAATTCATCTGAAGATATTTTTTCTAAAGTTTTTATGTCAGAAAGTCTTGCTATCTCATTTATTATTTTAGGGCTAGTATCTCTTTTCCAGCAATTTATATAAATTGGCATTATGTTTTCAGTTTCTTCCATTAGTTTCCTGAGAATAAATCTTACACAGGTCGTTTTGCCTATTCCCGGAGCTCCTGTTATCAGTAGATTAGTTCCACTTCTCCTGTTAAACAAGGGTTTTATACATTCTGCTAAATATTTATGTTGTTCTTCTCTGTAAGGTAAAAGTCTAGGAAGATAAGTTTGCTCTAAAGCTTCTGTATTTATAAAAATAGAACCATTCATATAAAATATTTCATATGGATTTTATTTATATTTGAATAACAAAAGGGTTAATATGGAAAAAAATAAAAATGCTAAAAATTTCATTGACTTAGCTAAAAGAAGAGGTTTTTTTTGGCAATCTTCTGAAATTTATGGCGGGGTTAGTGG
>JAFCFQ010000011.1 GCA_017608545.1 Candidatus Aenigmatarchaeota archaeon | reverse complement strand
AAAAATTGGTGACATGCCCACCAGATTGCGATATTTCTGAAGTTGCAAGGTTAATGTCAAAATATCAATACGAAAGAATTCCTGTTGTTCTTATGGGAAAACTAGTGGGGATTATTTCTGCAAGAGAAGTTGCAAAAGTTGCACCACCTGCTCTTGAAATTATGACAGAGCATTTAAGGATTGAAGAACCACCACAAATTATTGAAGAAACTAATTCTGGTGAATGTGAACTTTGTGGTAACTATTCTGAAGAATTATATAATGTTAACGATAAATGGGTCTGTGAGAATTGTAAAGAAGAAGCGGCAGAGTTATAAATTTAAATACTTTTAAAAATAAACTATGTCTGTTCAAGAGATTGAAGAAGAATTACTTAAGTTACTTGAAGAGAATAAAGAAAAACAGGTTATAGTCGAAGGAAAAAAAGATAAAAAAGTTTTATGTTTATTGGGTTTCAAAAAAATATTTACTTTGAATAAAGGAATATATGAAGTAACAGAGAAACTAAAAGAAAGACAAGTGTTAATATTAACAGATTTTGATCCTGAAGGAAAAAGAATAGCAGGGAAATTAAATCAAATTCTTCAATCTCTTGATTACAAAATAGATAGAGAGACCAGAAGAAAGATTGGTTTCATGTTTACAAGATTAAAAATTAGAAAGGTTGAAGAATTAAGGGGTGTGTTAAAATGAGTAAATTAGCTCAAGCTACTTCAAAATACACAATTTATGCTAGATTTGAAGCTGATGGAACTGTTGAGAAACCAGATGTAATAGGAGCAGTTTTTGGGCAAACAGAAGGTTTGCTAGGCCCTGACATGGAATTAAGAGAATTACAAAAAACAGGAAGAATTGGAAGAATTGATGTTGAAATGAAAAATCGTAATGGAAAAACATCAGGAATAATTACAATTCCTTCATCGTTGGATAGTTCTGAAACAGCTTTGATAGCAGCTTGTATAGAGACAATAGAAAGAGTAGGACCTTGTTTGGCTAAAATTAATGTTGAAAAAATTGAGGACGTAAGAATAAGTAAAAGAAAATACGTTATAGAAAGGGCAAAAGAATTGTTAAGTAGGATGTTCCAAGAAGATGTCCTCGATGCTCAACAAATATCAGAACAAATAAAAGAAGCTGTTAGAGGAAAAGAGATATCAGAATTTAAAGGCTTACCAGCTGGTCCTGATATAGAAAATTATGATGAAATTATAATTGTTGAAGGAAGAGCTGATGTTATTAACCTTCTTAAAAACGGTATAAAAAATGTTATTGCTATAGAAGGAACATCGATTCCTAAAGCTATTATTGATTTATCTAAAGAAAAAATAACAACAGCTTTTTTGGATGGAGATAGAGGTGGCGATTTAATATTAAAAGAATTAATGTCAGTTTGTGAATTAGATTTTGTAATAAGAGCACCAAAAGGAAAAGAAGTAGAGGATTTACAAAAAAAAGAAATATATAAACTTTTAAGAAATAAAATGCCTGCTGATCAGATGAAAACAGACGTTAAAAATGAAGAAAGAAAACAAGAAAGACAAATTTATACACGTGTGAAAATTGAAGGCGATAAACTCGAAGCTTTTAAAACAGTTTTAGAAGATTTAATAGGCACAAGAGCAGCTTGTTTTCTTGATGATAACTTAGGGATATTAGGGAGAGTTCCTGTAAAAGAGATGTTTTCAGCTATGCGTGGGTTGAATGCAAATACCTTAGTATTTGATGGTGATATTGATCAAAAACTAGTCAATCATTGTTTGCATAATGGAATAAAATACATTGTTGGAATGAAAGTAGGAAGAATAAGAACACCTGAAGGAGTAAATATTTTAACTATACATGATTTAAAATGATATCAACCATTTTAGTTGGTATCTGTATATTTAAGTGATTCAAACATTTAGATTAAGCAACAAATTTTAATATATTTCATAAAATAAATTATAGAAATGCTAGATCTAGTTAAAAAGATACTAATATATGCAGAGAAACTTTCAGATTACGCAGAGGTTAGATTTGAAAATGCAAAAAAGAATAAAATTATAATAAAGAATGGAAATTTAGAAGCTACAGAAATTAATAAAAGTTTTGGGATTTCTATAAGAATTTTAAAAAATGGTTTTTTAGGTTTTTCTTCTACCAATGATCTTAAATTTTCAAATTTGAAACAACAAGTAAACAAAGCATTAAAACTTGCTAAACTTTCTAAGAAAATTCTAAAAAAACCGATAAAGTTTTCAGAAGAGAAAACATTCAAAGATAAATATATTGTTAAAGAAAAAATTAAACTTGAAAATGTTAGTTTAGAAAGGAAGATTAAGAAAATTCTTGAAATAGAGAAAGAATTAATAAAAACAAAAATTAAATTACCAATAAGATTTTTTGAATATTCAGATGAAATAAGAGAAAAAATATTCATGAATTCAGAAGGAACATTCATTTTATCCAAAATACCGAGGATAAGTTTTGAATACATGATAACTTTTCTTTCTAACGGTTTTAGTGAACAAAGAGTTTTCCAATATGGTGGTACTGGAGGTTGGGAATTATTAAATAAATGGAAATTAAAGCAAAAAATTTTAAACGAAGCAAAAATGTTACCTAAAATTGCTAAAGCAAAAAAATTGCCAATAGGTAAATATGATGTTGTTCTTTCACCAGAATTAACAGGAATAGCTTCTCATGAAAGTTGTGGTCATCCTTATGAAGCAGACAGAATATTAGGAAGAGAAGCTGCGCAAGCTGGAAAATCTTTTGTAAAAAAGGATATGTTGGGAAAAAGAATAGGATCAGAAGTTGTTAATTTAATAGATGATCCAACTATTCCTAACAGTTATGGTTTTTATTTGTATGATGATGAAGGTGTTAAGGCTGGGAGAAGATTTTTAATAAAAAATGGGATAATTAATTCTTTTCTTCAAAACAGAGAAACAGCTGCTGAGTTTGGGGTAAATAGTAATGCTTCATCAAGAGCAAACGAATGGTTTTCTGAGCCTATAGTAAGAATGGCGAATACATTTGTTCTACCAGGTAATTACAGTTTTGATGAATTGCTAGAAACCATAAAAAACGGGGTTTATATCAAGTCTTACATGGAATGGAACATTGATGATAAAAGGTATAACCAAAAATATACTGGTTTGGAGTCTTATCTAATAAAAAACGGTAAAATTAATAAGCTTGTGAAAAGTCCAATATTAGAGATAACAACACCTGCATTCTGGAGTAGTATAGATGCTGTTGGAAAGGATTTAGAATTTGCAGCAGGAACTTGTGGTAAAAGTGATCCAATGCAAGGGATTCCTGTTTGGTTTGGCGGTCCGCATATAAGATTAAGAAATATAGTTTTGGTGTAAAAATGGATTTTATAAAATTTGCATTAAAAAATGGTGCAGATGATGTTGTTATAGAAAAAAATTCAGGAGAAACGAAGCAAGTCAGATTTGCTAATAACAATATTCAAATTTTTAAGACTTGGAATATTTTAAATTATAAGATATTTTTATCTTACAAAAAAAGAATTGTAAATACCATAATTTTTGATCCTTCTGAAAAAAATATTAAAAATACTATTAAAGATTTGATAAAGTATGCTAAATTTATAAAACCAAATCAAGATTATTTTGGAATAGCTGAAGGACCGTTTGAATATAAAAAAATTCCAAAAGTTTTTGATAAAAGAATTGTTAATGCAGATCTTTTAGACATAACAGAAAGTATGATTAATTCTGCTTTGGAAAACAGTAAAAATACTGCTGGTGTTGTTTATACAGATGTTAATGAAAGAGAATTGAAAACATCAACAAACATTTCTGTATCCGAAAAAGCGACATCAATTAAATTATCAATAAGAGCTTTTAACAAAGATGATGAAACAGGTCACTCTGCTTCTTGTTCTAGAAATTTAAGTTTTATTAATCCAGAAAAAGTAGGAAAAAAAGCAGGTGAAATATCCAAGTTAGCAAAAAATCCAGAAAAAATAAAGGCAGGAAAATATGACATAATATTCGATCCTTTATCAGCAGCAAATTTGTTATCTGTTGTAGGAATTTTTTCTTCAATATTTTATGTTGATAGCGGGATGTCTTTTTTAAGAAATAAAATAGGAAAAAAAGTTGCAAATAATATTGTAACAATATTTGATAATGGTAAAATAGCAAATGGTTATCATTCAACTTCTTTTGATGATGAAGGTGTTCCAACTAAAAAAACAGTTATCATAGATGAAGGTTTTCTTAAAAATTATTTACATAACACTTCTACTGCTAGAAAATATAAAATCAAAACAACAGCCAATGCAGGTTTAATCGTACCTTATCCTAGAAATATTATTCTGAAAAAAGGTAAAATTTCAAAAGAAAAGTTATTTGAAGATTTTAATGGCTTGTACATAACAAATATTTGGTACACAAGATTTCAAAACTACTTAAAAGGCGATTTTTCAACGATTCCAAGAGATGGCATATTTTTAATAAAAAATGGTGAAATTATAAAATCAATAAAAGAAATAAGAATTTCTGATAACCTTCAGAGAATTTTAGAAAATATTGTAAATATTTCTAATAAACCAGAATGGATAATTTGGTGGGGTCTTGATTTTCAAATTCCGGTTTTCACACCTTATGTTCTAGTAAAAGATGTTAATATAACACAATCTACAATGTAAGGAAATATTTATTAGTATAAAAAATCAATTCAAATTATGGTTGACATCAAAATTTCAGGAACAATTTTTATTGCATTAGTTCTTTTGTGGTATTTGGGTATAACAGGTTGTCAAGCTTTAAATAAAATGGAAGAAGGTTTAGGAGATCCTTTATGCTGGGGTGGATGGATAGCTTTTACAGTTTTAATATTAGTGGCGGTTATGATACATCCACAAGATTAAACTCCTCTTATTTCACAAGTTTCAAAATAAGGTTTTAATATATTACGAAATTTTATTAATTCTTCTTTAGTAAAAGGTTTTTTATTAACAAAATTCTTGTCTAAAGTTTTAATTCCTCTAAATTGTTGTACGTAAAATCTTTTTGAACCTTTAAGCCATTCACCAATTAGTTTTGCATGATTTTCATTAAATAAACCGGGAACGACAGTAGTTCTAAATTCATATTCTTTTAGTTTTCTAATTAAATCAATACTTTTTTGGATATCATCTTTATTTACCTTAACGTTAACAACATTTTCATAAAAATCTAAAGGCGCTTTTATATCCATTGCAATATAATCAACTAATTTTTCTTCTATCAATCCTTTTAACATTTCTGGATTAGTTCCATTGGTATCTAATTTAACAAGAAATCCTAAGTTTTTAATTTTTCGAATAAAATCTGGAAGATCCTTATGCAAAGTTGGTTCACCACCTGTAATACAAACTCCATCCAAGAAACCTTTTCTACTTTTTAGAAACTCTAAAATTTCTATTTCTTTTATTTCTGGCCTGCCATCATCAATAACAAGTTCTGGATTGTGACAATATTTACATCTAAAATTACAACCAAAAGTAAAAATTGTACATGCTATTTTTCCAGGATAATCAATGACAGTTTGTTTTTGTAAACCTTTTATTATCATGTATATCTATTAATTAGGAATTTTAAATTCTAACCTTTGTTTAAATTCTTCTTGTTTTCCTTTGTTCCAATGTTGAACAGGTCTTATATAACCAACAACTCTTGAAAAAACTTCTGTTTTCGATCCACATGTTGGGCATTTAAAGTGTTCACCTTTTATATATCCGTGTGTTTGACAAATTGAGAAAGTAGGTGTTATTGTAAAGTAAGGTATAGCAAAGTTAGATGCGATTTTTCTAACAAGTAATTTTATTGTTTCTCCTCCATTAGGAGATTCTCCTAAGAAAGTGTGAAATACTGTCCCACCCGTATATCTTCTTTGTAATTCTTCTTGATGTTTCAATGCCCAAAAAATATCATCAGTATAATTTACTGGAAGTTGTGTAGAATTTGTATAATAAGGAACATTTTCTCCAGCAGTTATGATTTTTGGATATTTCGCCTTATCTATTTTTGCCAACCTATAAGAAGTTCCTTCTGCTGGTGTTGCTTCTAAATTGTATATATGACCTGTTTCTTCTTGAAATTCTGTTATTTTTTTTCTCATGAAATCCAGAACTTTTATTGCAAACTTTCTTCCATTTTCTGTTGCTATGTTTTCACCTAAAAAGTTCAAACATGCTTCATTCATACCAACTAGACCTATTGTAGAAAAATGATGGTCAAAATTACCAAGATATCTTTTTGAAAATGGCAACATCCCAATATTCATCATTCTAGATACTAATTTTCTTTTTATTTCAAGAGAAACTTTTGCAAGGTACATTAGTCTCTCTAGTCTCTCGAAAAATTCATCTTCATTTTTTGAGAAATAACCGATTCTAGGCATGTTTATTGTAACAACACCTATACTACCAGTTGATTCTCCAAAACCAAACAATCCTCCAGTTTTATGTTTCAATTCTTTTAAATTAAGTTGGAGTCTGCAACAATTATGTGTTATGTTTCCTAAAGAGTGAACAAAAAAATGATTTTTATCAAGTTCTATATCATAAAAATCTATTGGTTTATCTAAAATTTCAACAATTTTACTTTCAACTTTAACGACCGAAAAACAACCATTTAACAATCTTATGCATTCTTCTGTATATGCATTATGTTTTTCTATAGCAGTTTTGCTTACTAAACAATAATAATTATAAAAATGTTTATTCTTACCAGTCCTAACTAAAAATTGTGGAACCCTGTTATAAAGTATATCATTTTTAATGGTTCCATGACTACCTCTTCCCATAACATGTTGGATTCTTATCACTTGAGAATCATTTCTCTTTCTGAAAGTTATTGGAATTCCTATCAAAGTAAATAGTAAACATAAATCTTCAGCGAGGTCAGGGTCATTAATATGAATTTCATTACCTCTTTTATACCCATCTCCAACGAAAAAACCTTTAAGAAATGAAGCAATGACTGTTGCAGGTGAATTGAAGAATATATTATGTAATTCTCCTTTTTTGTTAATGTATTTAGATATTTTTCTAGAAAAATCAGCATCATAAATGTAACAATATTTAGTGTTATACCTTGGATCTTTTCTTATTATTACATTTTTTCCTAATCTCTTCATTGCAAAATCTTTAATGAATTTGATCAATTTTTCTTCGTTGGAATTAAAACTAAATTGTATTCCTTTTGCTAAACCAAAAGTTGAGATGTTTTCTCTGTTTTCATATAAATAATTTCCTTCAGCTATAAACAGACCTAAAAAGAATGCCATTTCTTCATCCAAAACTATATCATCTATTTTTTGATAACTCACATTTAGTAACTTTTGAGCTGTTCTTGTTGTAATTAACAAATCTTCACTTGTAATCTCTATTGCAGGTTTAGTGGTAATTCCTTCTTTGGTATAAACTGCTATAGGATGATTATCAGATACTCTTATTTCCTTTCCGTCAGTAGTTTTGATTTTAACAATCACATTACCTTTAGTTTTCAGAAGGTTTTTTATACTTGCCCATTCTATTTCATAAGTTATAGGATTTAATGATAAAGTCATTATATTTTTGTTTGGTTCAGACCATTCATCATTCCCTTTTGAATACTCCTCTATTAATTTTCTAATTTTCAATCTCCTTATATTATCATTTTCATCTTTTACTATTATCTTCTCGTTACCATGCAAACACATTGCCCTTACATCAGAAGGTTTTAAGTCGCTTTTTATAAAATTCTGGAAGTATGGTAATCCGTATTTTGATGTCATTTCAAATAATAAATCAAGATTTTCATTACCCCAGTCTAAATCTTTAGTTATATTATACGTTGGAATTGGCCATGTAAAAACTCTACCTTTCATATCACCTCTAACCATGATTTCAATAAAAGCTTTATTAATCATATTCATTTCTTCTTGATAATCAGCATAAACACTATCAAGAGGTTTACCACCAACTATTACAGGATCATTTCTTATATCTTCAGGTACTGTCCAATC
>JAFCFQ010000117.1 GCA_017608545.1 Candidatus Aenigmatarchaeota archaeon | reverse complement strand
TTGAACTTCTTCTAATTCTTCTTTAGTTATTTTTGTTAAAAGTTCAAATTCTTCTGATAATTTTAACATTTTTACGAAATTTGAATCCTCTTGAATATATGGAACTATGAATCTTAATAGAAATCTATCGTAAAACGCTTTTAATTCGTTTTCCTCTGGTATTAAGTTTGTTGCTGATACTAAAGTAATTAATGGTACTTTTTGAGGTATTGAATTATTATAGAAAATTCTTTCGTTCATTATTGAATTAAGGGAATTTAAAATGCTTGAATTTGCATTAAATACTTCATCTAAGAAAGCTATGTCGCATTCTGGTAGTTTATTTTCTGTTTTTCTATGATATTGATCATTTTCTAATGCTTTTAGTGAAATTGTTCCAAGAATTTCCTCGGGTGTGGAGAACTTCGTTAGTTGCCATTCAAAATATTTTGAATTGGCAATAAAGTTACATAGTACTTTTGCTAACATTGATTTAGCTGTCCCTGGAGGACCAATCATTACTATATGCTCTTTGGAAAGTAAAGCACATAGTAATCCTCTGATTATCTCTGTTCTTTCTTGAAAATAATCATTAAGATTATTTTCAAATTTATTCATTTTTATTCATCCTCCTCTAGTAATCTTTTTGTTTCCTCTAAAAGAGGAATTTCAAAATATTGTAATACCGATCTTATAGTATTTCTTGTTGTTTTGTTTCTTTCTGCCAATTTATGAATAAATTGCATATATTTAGAATTCAATGAAATCAATGTTTGTATAATGTCTTGTTTTTTATCTTGATTTTTATTTTCTTTTTGCTCATTCTGAATTTTTTGGAATGTCGATTCATTGGTTATTTTTACACTTAACAATTCTATTGCTTTCTTTAAGATTTCATTGATTTCCTCTTTATATTTTTGGATTTGTTCCTGATTATATTTGACTTTTTGATAATAAGATTTAGCGGTAGCTATTTTTACCGCATCCTTCGGTTCATTTGCTAAATCATTTAACAACCTTCTGTATTTTAGTTCAAAATCTGAAATTTTATTGATTTCATTAGTATTTTCTTGAATCTTTTTTACTGAATTTTCTGAAAAATTTTGAATATCTTTCAATAAATCTTTTGATTCTTTGATTTTTTTCTTGGAATATTCTAATGCTTTTTGAGATTTATCTAAAATATTTTTAAAATCCTCTATTTTTGTTATATAAAGTTTAAACTGTCCTTTCCCGAAATAACTTTCCCAAGATTCTTTGAATTTTTGTAAATTATTTATTGAAATATAGAAATCATAGTCAATTCCTTGATTACATTTGATCCCCCATCGAGGGATATATGTATATTTTGGAATTTCAGCAGAAGCTTCTTGACAATGTTTATCAAATATCACATAAGGAAGTGATATTAATAAAATATTTTCATTTGTAAATTTTTCTGCCATTTTTGTATTTTTTGTTAAAAAGTATTGTGCTCTTGCTATATAGAATTTTTTGATTTCATTAAAATTTTCATCAATATTTATCCATTTCCCATTTGCTTTCTTTAAAAAAGTATTATAAGAAAGCTTAGAAAATGAATAAACTTTTACACTTGAAACTTTATAAATTGCTTTATGTTCTGGACATCTATTAAGGTTTCTATCATAAAAATAAAAATTTTTTTCACTCATTTATTTATTCCTCCTTATTTTCTTCATTATAAATAGTAATAAATCGGGTAGTCCCAATAATTCTACCCGATTTATCTCTTATTGCTCCAGATCCAGTATCTGGAGCAATGAAATCTTTCCTCTTTACCGATAATAGAATCGGTAAAGAAACTATGTATAAAACATTTTCTTGAATTTTTGGAAAATTTTGAGGAAGATTATACTTCCTCAAAACTAAAAAATCATTTATTTTTTTATCTTCTTCTTCAAGTCTAACTATTTCATTAGACTTAGGAAAAATAATTTTTTCCCTATTCCTCACAAGAACTATCTCGTGAGGGGTTAAATTAATAATTTTTTTATTTTTAAAAAATTCAAAACTATTTAAAAAACTCATTCTTGATACCTCCTTTCCTAGCTCCCTTTAAAAATATAAAAGTAGGGAGTTGTCCTAGGGAAAGATTTT
>JAFCFQ010000010.1 GCA_017608545.1 Candidatus Aenigmatarchaeota archaeon | reverse complement strand
AAATCCACTCCATTTATATAAGTTTCAAGTTGTGGAAAAATTCTCTTTATTTCAAATGGAGCTTTATCAGAACCTCTTCTAAAATCCTTTCTATCTAAACAAATACCTAATAATGAAAAATCCATGAATATAATTTAAAATTTTAAGTTTAAAAGAATTATATGTGGCAACTTCTTCGTCCTGACGCTGTTAATGCTCTTGAAAGTGAAAATGTAAAAAAAGCTTTGCCTAGGTATAGAAAGATTTTAATTAAAAAAGTGAAAGCAAAATTCCTTAAAGTAAATTTAAAGGAAAAGGTTGAAAAGGCCTATAAAATTTTAAATTCTTGTGGACTTTGTGAAAGAAAATGTAAAGTAAATAGAAATAAAACTAAAGGTTTTTGTAAAGTTGGTAATGAACCTATTATCTCTTCTGCTTTTGTTCATTTAGGAGAAGAGCCTATGCTTGTTCCTTCATTTACAATATTTTTTATGGGCTGTACATTTCATTGTCAATTTTGTCAAAATTGGAGTATATCACAATGGTTTGAAAAAGGAAAAATCATAACAATAAAAGAGATGGCAAAGTTAATAGATGAACATAAAAATTGTAGAAATGTAAACTTTGTTGGCGGGGAACCAACTCCTCAATTACCTTTTATTTTAGATTCATTACAATATGTTAAATCAAATATTCCTACCATTTGGAATTCGAATTTTTATATGAGTTTAAAGTCAATGAATTTGTTAAAAAATGTTATAGACATTTATTTAACAGATTGGAAATATTGGAATAATAAATGTGCAGAAAGACTATCAAAAGTTAAGAATTATTTAGAAATTGTAAAAAGAAATCATGACCTAGCTTTTAAGGATTCTGAAATGATAATAAGACATTTAATTTTACCAAATCATTTTAATTGCTGTACAAAACCAATTTTAAACTATATAGCAGAAAATTATGGAGAAAAGGTCATAGTTAATGTAATGGGACAGTACAGGCCTGAATATAAAGCTCATATCTATTCTGATATAGCAAATTATCCAAAAAAAGAAGAATTAGAAAAAGCCTGGAAGTTGGCAGAAGACTTAGGTTTAAATTGGATCAAATAAAATCTTAATTAGGTGATGATTTGCCAAGAGCATTGTGGAAAGGTTCAATCTCATTAGGTTTAGTGAACATTCCTGTTTCTCTTTATGTAAGTTCAAAAGATAGAATAATTGAATTTCATAATTTATGTGGAGAATGCCATACTCCTTTACAATATAAAAGATGGTGTCCTAAATGCGAAAAAGAAGTTGCATGGAATGATATTGTTAAAGGTTATAAAATTTCTAAGGATAAGTATGTTGTAATCGATAAAAAAGAGTTAGAAGCATTACAGTTGAAATCAACCAAAGCAATAGAAATCTTAAAATTCATAGATGTTGGGCAAATAGATCCTTTGTTCATAGAAAAAAACTATTATTTAGTTCCTCAAGAAGGTGGAGAAAAAGCTTATTATTTGTTTAGGGATGTTTTAGCAGCAACTGGGAAAGCTGCAATAGGAAAAGTTGTTCTAAGGGCTAAAGAACATCTAGTCGCTATAAGGCAATATAAAAAAGGATTGGTAATGACTATTCTTCATTACAAAGATGAAATAATACCAATGGAGCAAATAGAAGCTTTGAAGAAGTATGTTGTCATCAAAGAAGCAGAATTAAAACTTGCAAAAGCTTTAATAGATAAATTGTCTGGAGAATTCAAAATCGGAGAGTATAGAGATGAATATGTAAAAGCTGTTGAAAATTTGATAAAAAGAAAAATTGAAGGTAAGAAAATTGTTGAAAAGCCTATAGAAGTTAAACCAACTCCAAAAAAAGATTTGATGAAAGCCTTGAAAGCTTCTGTTGAGTCAGTGAAAAAAAGGAAGAAAAGAACTGATAAGAATGAAAAATTTACATAAAATCTGGAAACATAGATGGATAACTCCGAAAGCAAGGTCTTACAAATCAAAAATTCAAGGCTTGGGAGTTGTAGCTATCAAACTGATTCAGAAAGGGGAAATTGTAGCTGTTCTTGGAGGTGTTATAGTTCCTATTTCTGAAATTAAAAAATATCGCAAAAAATTAGGTCATGTTGGTATTCAGATAAATGATAATTTTTTCATTTGTCCTACTTCCAGAGAAGAACTTGAAGAAACTGGAGTATTTAATCATTCTTGTAATCCAAATATTGGATATTTAGATTCTATTACATTTATTGCAATAAGAGATATTAACCCTGGGGAGGAATTAACTTTTGATTACGCTTTCAGTGAAACTGTATTCAAAGCATTTAAATGTAATTGTGGTTCAAAAAATTGTCGTAAAATTATTAAACCAAGTGATTGGAAAATACCAGAAATACAAAAGAAATATAAAAAATATTTCTCTCCATATCTAAAAAGGAAAATTCTAAAACCCTCTTAAAAAATTAATAATGTAAAAAGTAAATTTTGAATATGTTTACAAAAATTAAGCCAATGCTAGCAGAATTAGGAGAAAAGAAAGATTTGAGAAAAGAAAATTTTCTTTTCGAGCCAAAGATTGATGGAACAAGGTGTATTTGTTATAAAAAAGGGAATATTGTAAAGTTCCTGAACAGAAGAAATGCTTGGTTTGAGCACAGATATCCAGAAATTGTTAAAGACATTAAGAAAATTAAAGGTAATTTCATTTTAGATGGAGAAATTTGTGTTTTAGATGAAAAAGGTATTCCAAACTTCTATCTATTAGCTGAAAGGGAACATGTAGATGATAAAATAAGAATTAAAATTCTTTCAGAAGAAATACCTGCAACTTATTTTGTTTTTGATATCTTGAATTTAAATGAGAAAGATTTAACGAAACTTCCGTTAATAAAAAGAAAAAAGATTTTGGAAAAAACTATTAAAGATTTTGGAAATGTTAAAAAAATTTACTATACTAAAAATGGTCTAAAGTTGTGGAAAGTAGTTAAAAAAATGAAATTAGAAGGCGTGATGGCAAAAGATGAAAATTCTCCTTACTCGAATAAAAGATCTAGTTTTTGGCTAAAAATAAAAACATTAAAAACCTTGGACTGCATAATATGCGGGTTCACTGAAGGTAGTGGATGGAGGGAAAAGTACTTTGGTGCCTTTCTTTGTGGTGTTTATTATAAAAATAGATTGATATATGTTGGGAGAGTTGGAACAGGTCTGAATGAAAAAGGATATAGAGAATTAAGTGAAAAACTAAAAAAATTAGAAATAAAGAAAAGTCCATTTGACGAATTTGAAGAAGAACCGAAAATTTTAAAAAAAGTCCATTTTGTAAAACCAAAACTAATTGCTGAAGTTAGATTTATGAATATTACGAAAGATTTAAAAATGAGAGCACCTAGCTTCTTAAGGTTAAGAGAAGATAAAAATATAAGAGAATGTATTTTAGAAAGAAAATAATATAATAATATGTTGATTTCATGAAGGATAACGTTATTGAAACTTCAATAGATGAATTCATAAGAGTTTTAAGAGAAAAGAAGAAAATGGGAATTAGTGAAGCTGCTGAGTTCTTAAATGTAACTCAAAAACAATTAGAACCTTGGCTCAATATTCTTGAAGAAAATGGAATTATAGAAGTAAAGTATCCTGTAATTGGAGAGCCTAAAATAGTTTTAAAGTCAACTGCACCTGAAAAAATAGAAATAAAAAAACTGGAGAAAAAACCTAAAGTTGTTGAAAAAACGAAATCAGAAAAAATTGAACTGAAAAAAGAAATTGAAAAGCCTTTAATTGAAACTCCTAGCATAAAAGAAAGGGTAGAAATAAAACCTGAAGTTAAAGGTGAGGAAACTAAAGCAATAACAGAAAGGGTAGAAAAATTGGAAAACAGAATAACCGAAATTTCAAAAGAAGTAAACGTTTCAATGCTTAAAGAGGAATTAACTGAAATATTATTGATTATAGCTGGACTAAGAGATATTGAAAAAATATCTTTTTATTTGAAAGAAATTCTAAGTCTCATCCACAAAATGAAAGAGAAAAAAATATGGACCAATGAAGACAAAGACCTTATCACAACTATGTTGAAAGGGATAGCAGAAAATTGGAGAGAGTATGGAGAGAATGAGATAGCAAAATTATTCGATGAAATAAAAAGAAAGGTAGAAACTGCTTAAATATAAATAATGAAAATTATTAAGTGATTATATGGCCTTGTTTAAGATGTTTAAGAAAAAGAAGAAGACTAGATCTAGAAGAAAAAAAGTTAAACCAAAAGTGAAAAAGAAAGTTAAAAAAAAGAAAAAAGTCATTAAAAAAACGAAAAAGAAAAAATTGAAAAAGATTAAAAAGCCAATAAAAAAAGTCAAAGTTTCTAAAAAAGTTTCTAAAAAACATGAAATAAAACCTTTAATAAACAAAATGTCTGATGAAAAAGCATATGAACTCTTGAAAAGATATAGAGTAAAGCTACCTCCTTATGCTTTTTGCAAAAATGAAAAAGAGTTATTGAAATCCATTAAGAAAATTGGTTTTCCATGTGTAATGAAAGCTTCTGGTAAAAGCATCATTCATAAAACAGAAGTTAATGGTGTTAGACTTAACATTCAAACAAAAGAAGATGCAATTAAAACATTTAACGAATTAATGAAAATCAAAGGTTGTGAAAAAGTTTTAATTCAAAAAATGATAACAGAAGGATATGAAATAATAGTAGGTGGAAGAAAGGATCCACAGTTCAACATAGTGATAGCATTAGGAGCAGGAGGGATATTCACAGAATTTTTAAAAGATGTAAGTTTTAGAATTTCTCCAATAACTAAAGAAGATGCAGAGGAGATGCTAATGGAAGTTAGATTTTCGGATTTAATTCTAAAAGGATTTAGAGGTCAAAAACCAGCAAATAAAGAAGCTATAGTGGATACTATCTTAGCGGTTTCTAGAATAATGGAAAAAAATAAAAAGATAAAAGAATTGGATATAAATCCATTGTTTGCAACTTCTGAAAGTGCAATTGCTGCAGATGTGAGAATAATTTTAGAATGAATTAAAAAATAGGGAGATGAACTCCCTAAAATTAATATTTTTCACTTGGATGCCAAACAAAATCTTCTAGAAAATTAATAGCTGGTTCTGCACAGAACTTTTCTCCGCACTCACAAACAATTTCCACTTGTTCAAAGCTTACTTTGAACTTGGTCTTGCAATGTGGACAAGAAACTAATCGTTTGGTATTGATTAATTCTTCATCAAAGAAAGTTTTTTCCATAAAAGAAAATTTTACATACTAATATTTATAGATATTGAAAAAAACAAAAATCAATTAAATAAATGTTATTACTGTCTATTTTGAACTTAAATAGATCCCCTTTAAAATAAATAGAATTCCTGTAACAAAGAATGTATACATCCAAGCATCTTTGAAATCTGGAGTAAACCAAAATATTAAGCCTGCTATTATCAGTAGTAATCCCAAGAATATTTTGTAAACCCCGTGAGAACACTCTATTGTTTTTTTAACTACCATTCTACCACAAATCAAAATAAGTATAAGTGAAATATAAAGGTTTTTATAAGTTGGAATTTATATTATTTTTAGGTGAATTAATGGTTGAAAAAAAGCTTGTAGGAAAAATAACACATTTTTATCCTAAAATATCTGTAGCTGTAGTTGAATTAGAAGACACTTTGAATGTTGGAGATAAAATATCGATAGAAAAAGGGGAAGAAAGTTTTGAGCAAGTTGTTGAATCAATGCAAATAGAACATGAAAATATTGAAAAAGCAGAAGCAGGGCAAGCAATAGGCTTAAAGGTTGAGCAAAGAGCAAAAGAAGGAGCAAAAGTCTTTAAGATTATAGAATAAAAATAAATACCAGAAAACATATAATAGTTCCCATGCTATTTTTAGAAAAATTCTTTAATCCAAAATCTGTAGCTGTAGTTGGAGCCAGCAGAACTCCTGGAAAAATAGGTTATACTATTTTAGAAAACCTTAAATATTCTTTTAATGGAAAAATATACCCTATAAATCCTAATGCAATAGAAATATTAGGTTTAAAAGCTTATCCTTCTGTATTAGACGTTGAAGAGCCTATTGACCATGCCATAATAGTAGTACCTGCAGAAATAGTTTTAAAAGTTATTAAGGAAGGAATTAAAAAGAAAATAAAGGTTTTTACTATAATATCTTCTGGTTTTTCAGAGATAGGAGAAAAAGAAAGAGAATTAGAGCTTAAAAAATTATGTAAGACATCTAGAAAAATTCGTATTCTAGGACCGAATTGTATAGGGGTGTATAAAAAGGATTTAGATATGATATTTTTTCCAAAAAAGCGTTTAAAGAGGCCTCCAGAAGGTTTTATATCATTTATAACTCAATCTGGAGCGTTTGGCTCAATTTTGCTTGATATTATGGCAAACGAGGGAGTAGGTGTCTCTAAATTCATTTCAATAGGCAATAAAGTAGATATAGATGAAATAGAGCTAATTAAGTATTTAGAAAAGGATTTATCAACTAGATGCATTGCAATTTACCTAGAATCTGTTAAAGATGGATTAGAGTTCATAAAAACTGCTAAAAGAGTTACAAAAACCAAGCCAATAGTTTGTTTCAAAGCTGGGAAAACAGAAAAAGGAGTAGAAGCTGTTGCTTCACATACAGGAGCTTTGGCAGGATCAGCACAAATATACTCTGCTGCATTTAAACAAGCAGGAATAATTGAAGCAAAATCTTCTGAAGAAATTTTTGATTATGCCAAAGCATTAGCAAATCAACCTGTTTTAAAAGATAATAAAATAGCAGTAGTAACTGATGGTGGTGGTTTTGGTATAGTAGCTACTGACACTGCAATAAATTGTGGGTTAGAACTACCTTCTTTAGAAAATTCTTCTATAAAGGCTTTAAAATCATTTTTACCTCCTTATGCATCAACAAAAAATCCGATTGATATAACTGGAGATGCCACTGTTGAAAGGTATCAAAAAACTTTAGAGATTGTTTTAAAAGATAAAAATGTTTCTGGTGTTGCTTGTATTGCTTTAATGCAGATTCCAACTTTAACTGATGAAATAGTTGATGTTTTAAAAGACTGCAAAGTTTTTGGAAAACCAATAACCGTTTGTTCTGCTGGAAGTGATTACGTTTTAGAAAGGAATAGAAAACTTGAAAGATTAGGAATTCCTGTTTATCCAACTCCTGAAAGAGCTGTTAAAGCTTTAAAAGTTTTATATGAATACGGAAAAATATTGAAGAGAAAATGATTTATATTTTCTACAAACAAAATTATTACCACTTACAGTAGTCAAAGAATAATATGCTATAGTTTATTCTTAGAAATAAACATGGACAAAAAAATATTATTAGTATTAGCAGGATTGTTAACTATAGGAATTGTCGGAATGGCCGTAATATCAAGCTATGGTTCTATAACAGGTTATGCAACTGTTGAAAAAGGGATAACAATAGACATATATGGTTCTTCCAACGACGAAAATTATACTTTGAAAAGTGTTCATCAAGGAGAGATTGAATATTCACCAAAAATAAAAATTGATAACAGAGCAAATGTGAATTTCATTGTAAATGTAACAACAGAAGTTGTAAATGGAGATAAAAATAGTGTTAACTTGTCTATTGTAAATGAATATAAAAACGAAACTTTAACAAATCCAATAACGATTCCTACAAGTAATCTTTACTTTTATGTAAAACATGAATTTCAACCTAATGCAGAACTAGGAAACTATACATTTAAAATAGATGTAATCCCAGCTTAAACTTTGAATTTTCTAGTTTTATAAGCTTTACAAAAACTCGAAAACGGACAATTTCTAGAATCTTTAATACATAATGGGTTTACAGGTTTACAAATTTCTTTTCCAAAGTTAACAAAACCAAGATTAATTAAATACCACTTGTTTTTAGGAAACAAACTCTCTAATTTTTTCCTTACTTCTTCAACATTAGCTTCTCTATCAACTAACCCTATCCTCTTAGGGATTCTATTACAATGTGTATCAATTGCTATTCTAGGTATTCCAAAACCGTACATTAATACTATATCAGCTGTTTTGTATCCAACACCAGGAAGCTTCATTAATTCTTTCCTATCATTAGGAACTTTTCCTTTGTATTTTTCTAATAGAATTTTCGATATTTGCTTTATTCTTCTAGCTTTTTGCTTGTAAAATCCTGTAGGTTTGATTAGATTTTGTAATTTACTCAAAGATAATTTTAATACTTGTTTTGGTGTTTTTACAACAGAAAATAGTCGGCTAACAGCCTTATCAGTATTTTCATCTCTTGTTCTTTGAGATAAAATCGTTCCTATTAGTAATTCAAAAATTTTTTTATTTCTTAAAGTAGAATTGTCAATATATCTTCCGTATCTTTTTTCTATGTAATTAAGAATTATTTTTGCTTTGCTCATATAAAAAGAGTAGCCACAAAATTATTAAAGATATTAAATTTTTACTAAATGTTTTTCAAAATCTACAACGATATAATTCCTGCCTCTTTGTATTATTTTATGTCCTTCTTTCTCTAGAAGTTTCTTTTGAGCCTTTATCCCACCTGGATATTTGAGATTTATAACACACCTTTTTTTAACGTTCGCCAGTATGGTGTAATTCTCTTTTTTCCTTGAGCTTTTGCCTCTTCTGCTGCATGAGCTGCAATTGAAGCAAAAATTCCACATGTTATC
>JAFCFQ010000116.1 GCA_017608545.1 Candidatus Aenigmatarchaeota archaeon | reverse complement strand
AAATAAAGTCTACATCGAAATAACAGACTTGATAGTTCCTAAAATCGGAGACAATATGGAAGATGTGAAAAAACTTTGCAAATGGATAGTTGAAAATCTAGGAGATGAGATACCATTTCATTTAATTCAGTTTTTTCCAACTTATAAAATTACAGATTTACCTAGAACTTCTGTCAAAACAATGGAAAAAGCTTATGAAATAGCAAAAAGAGAAGGATTAAAATATGTTTTTCTTGGAAATGTTCACGGTCACAAATTTGAAAATACATATTGTCCTAATTGTGGAACACTTCTTATCGAAAGAACAATTCTAGGTATTCATAAATTCTTGTTAAAAAAAGATTTGAAATGCCTTAAATGTGGAGAGAAAATATCTATTTTTGGAAAAAAGTGGATACCAAAACATTTATGGAAATAAATTTAAAGCTTTACAAAAGAAATTAATTCTTATGATAACTGAAGAAGAGGCAAACGAAAAAGTTAAAGAAGGTTGGTTCAGATCTTGGCTTGTTTTTGAAGCTTTGGCAATAAATGAAAACGTTGCAAAAGATGCATTAGAAACTTTGATTAACAAATTAGATAAAGATGAGAGGGTGAAAATTTATAAAAAAGTTTTTGGAGAAGTTAAAAAAGTTGAAAAACCAATAAAAAATGTTGATATAGGATATTCTTTAACATGTGAAGTTAATTTGATATCTAAAAAATTTGATTATCTTGCTCAAATTGTCATGGAGTATGGACCAGCTGCAATAGAAATATTAGAGCCTGAGAAATTTAATTTGGATGTTGGAGAGGCTCAAGGAATTTTAAATTCAATTTCACAAATGATGCATAGACTTGCAGCAGCTGGTGCTGGTGGTATAGTCTTCATGAAAGGTGAAGATTAATGAAAAAAATTTTCATTTTAATATTCTTTATTCTATTTTCAGTTCCTTGTTTTTCACAAGAATTGTATCAATATGGAGTTACAGCAGAAATTTTTGAAAATAGCACTGTTAATTACAAATTAACTTTAATTTTTATAAATCATCAAAATCAAACTTCTATCATTCCTATAGGTTCTTACGAGAATGTTAAAGTTGAATCTGTTGCAGATTGTAAAATTCAACCAGGGATTTTGGAAACTAAAATAATTTGTAATATGAAAGCTTCAAATAGAACTGTTGTTATCATAACTTACAGCTCTAATCAAAATGTTAACAAAAGAGATGGTTACTTTTTGTTTACAGACTCGTTTAAGATGAATATTGATACAGAAAATGTTCCTGTTTTAATTAAATTACCAGAAGGGACCGGTTTAAGAGAACCTGTAGAAAATTCTTATAGCCCAGGAAATGCTTTAATAGGTTCGGATGGAAGAAGAACAATTATTAACTGGCAAATAAATGATTTAAAAAAAGGAGATAGAATTGACATTTCTATAGCCTTTGAAAAAATAGGAGAAGTTGTTTCATCTGAAATTCCTATTGAATTTTTTATGATAATTATTTTTTTAATGTTTTTAGGTTTTGCAGTTTTTTATCAATTTTATTGGAAAAATAAAAACATAAAGTTAATTTTACCTGTATTAAAAAAAGATGAAAAAATAATTTTTGATACTATTATGAAACATGGAAATGGTGTTAATCAAAAAATAATTGTTAAAGACAGTGGATATTCAAAAGCAAAAGTTTCAAAAGTTCTAAAAAGTTTGAAAGAAAGAGGCCTTGTAAGACTTGAAAGAATTGGCAGAAAAAACAAGGTTTATATAGATCAAAAGCAAAAGTTTCAAAAGTTCTAAAAAGTTTGAAAGAAAGAGGCCTTGTAAGACTTGAAAGAATTGGCAGAAAAAACAAGGTTTATATAGAGAAAAATTTTGAAAAGAAGTAATTTCTATGAAGAGAATAGCAGTATGTGTTCCTGTAAGAGAACATGTTTCAACAGAATTTTTAGGAAGCTTTTTGAATCTAATTTTTAGTAGTATGAAAAAATATGAGCTTATAGTTTTGTTTTCTGAACTTAATCCAATTGAACTTGCAAGAAACGATCTTATAGAAAGAGCATTAAAACATAAGCCAGACTATGTATTTTTTATAGATTCGGATATGGTTTTACCTGAAAATATATTAGATGAATTAATTA
>JAFCFQ010000009.1 GCA_017608545.1 Candidatus Aenigmatarchaeota archaeon | reverse complement strand
AAGAAATTCTATGATGTTGTAGAGAAAGAAATTGTTTTAACAATGAAAAACTGGAAGAAGAATGCTGAAATCATTAAAAATAAAAAATTAATAATTTTAAAATTAGATACAAAGTTTTCCATTAGTTCGCCGATTTCTACGAAGATTAGTTTAGAAAAACCAAATTATACCGTTATTGTAGCAAGAAAAAAAGGTAAAATGATTTACATGAGTTTGAGAAAGCAAGACAAAAAAATTAATTGTGGTAAAATTGCAACTATGGTAACAAAAGGTCTTAAAAATTCTAGTGGTGGCGGTCACATACCTGCAGCAGGTATTCATATAATGAGTAAAGATTGGGAAACTTTTAAAAAAAGAATTTTAAACTTATTATAAAATTAAGAATAAATTTAAAATTTTTGATACTAGAGAATAGAAATGAGATTTAACAGAAGATGTATAAAATTTATTATTTAATATTATTAGTGTCTCGAAATTACCGATTCGTAGTGTGGACTGATGCTTCTACAAAAGAAACTGTAGATGGTATTGTAACTATAGTAGGGTATGTAATAAAAGATAGAAATTTTCCACCTTTCTGTGATTCCAATATTTATTACAATATAAACAATTCAAAAGGAGAGTTAAAAGCTGGGATAGAGAGTTTAAAATTTCTAACTCAATATTGTGATTGTTTGAATATTGATACAAAGAAATGTGAAGTTGAATTAAAAACTGATTTTACTGAACTAGAAAGAACCATAAATAATCATGAAATAAAAGCCAAAAATTTAAAGAAGTTTGAATTGTTAAAAGAATTAAAAAGATTACAAATGGAGTTTAAAATTGTCAAGTGTGATGAAATAGACAGAAAAACTAATATAGCTCATAACGTTTGTTATTTTGAAATGGAAAAATTTAGGAAAAATAAGGGTAGAAATAATGGAATAGTAGAAAATTTCTATGAAATATATGAAAACCCAAAACTTTGTGTTAGAAAAAATGACAGTAGAATTAATTAGAAATAAATGCTAGTATTATACTCTTTAGTAACACTTAAATTCTATCTCTTAATAAATTTATTTTATGAGAAATGAAATAATAAACAAACCTTACAAAAGCCATTGGATAGGCGGAATGTACATATCAATGATGATTTTTATTGTATTGATTTATTTTATAATATATCTATTTGCTGATTTATTTCAAACTTCTTGCTTTTTAAAAATTATCTTTAACAGTATAATGTGTTTTATTTTTTTATTAATTCTGTTCACAACAGTAGGGTTTTACACTACAAAATATAAAATAAAAAATGGTATTTTGTATTCATGGTCACCATTCATTACTATAAAAATAAAATTAAAAGATATTAAAAATGTTGAAAAAATTATGGTTCCTCTTCACTTTAGAGTTGGTGCAAGTCTTTATTGTGGAGCTTTTTATGTTCCTAATCTTGGTTGGGTAAGGACAATAATAACTAATTTGAGAGATGCTATCCTTATAACTACTAAAAAAGGTAAATATTATATGATAACACCTTCGAATCCCAAGAAATTTATAAAGCTATTAAAACGATAAAAATGAAAAGAAAGTTTTTTTATATACCACCATTGTATTTTGATTTAATTAATCTCATTGTAATAAACATAGTTTTCTTTTCATTTTATAAGGAAGCGACATCAGGATTAATTCTTTTAAGAGCTGCAATAGGGACACCAATAGTTTTGTTAAGCTTTTATTTTGAATCAATTTCTCACAAAGTTCTTGAAAAAGCTCATTCTTATCCAGAAGAAATTAAAAAATTGGTTACAACTGGAATATATTCAAAAATAAGACATCCTATTTATCTTGGAAGAATACTTTTAAACATAGGGTTCTTAATCATTTTTCCTATTTTACCAATGGCAGTAGTTGCAATTACTTTTATCGTTGTTTGGTATTTAATGGCATTGTATGAAGAAAGGATTTTAATAAAAAAATTTGGTAAAAGATATAAGAAGTACAAAGAAAAAGTTCCAATGTTCATACCTAGAAAAAGAATATAATTAACTGATGGTTCCATTTAAAGTATTTTCAATGAGTCTTTTAACAACCTAACATGTTTACCATTTAGAAAAGATAAGATAAATTTATTTCTTCTTCTTAAAAGGATAAACTATTAAAAATGTTCCTAAAGTTAAAAATAAAATGCTAAATACCAATGAACTTGTATGGTATACAGTTTCACCGCTGAAAAAACCTTTATTCAATTCATTCTCTAATATTGGCTTTGCAAAAACACCATAAGTTGCCATTAGTATTATTATTGCAATTACCCAAAAGATGATTCCTGTTATCCTCATAATTGTTTGACCACGCATACTAATCATTTTAATTCATTTAGAAAATCAGACCAAACTCTTTTTATTATCTCCTTGAAATTTTTTATAAAAAACTTTATCTCACCTTTTAAATCTTCCCAAAATATCTCTTTAATTATTTTATTCATAAATTAATTATAGAATAGAACTTTTAAATTAGTATTCCTCTTTTACATTATTCTTTTAATCTAGATTTATAATTTTATATATAAACTCCTGAAAACCTTTAAATATGACTTACGAGAAATTATATTCTGCAATTGGTGAAAAAAATGGAAAAAATAAAAAAAATTTCGGAGAGAAGAGGTATGAGAGGGAGTATGATATGGATAAACTTTAATAGGTTATGTCCGAATTGTCATACTTATATTCCTAAATATAAAAGGGTATGCCCTAACTGTGGAAAACATGTTAAGAGTATACAAGGAAAAGTCTTTATTGCAAAATAGAATTTTAATTTCTCTGATCCTAGAACATAAACTTGTATAGCTAAAAATATATTTTAAATTAAAATGAAGGGTTTAAAGATTTCCTCTAACATCTTCAAATATTTCTCTTTTTATTATTTCTCGTTCTTCTCTTTCTGCACGTGTTAGTCTCTTATATTTCTGAAAAACAGGTCCTGAATATTCAAAACCACATACTGGGCAAGTCGGAATACCACCAGGGTATATTAAACTTGTTCCGCAATCCGGACAAGAACCCTTAAAAACTTTCATTTCTTCTGGTTCATCTGCTCCATTGAATTGGTAAATCTTTTCAAGATTCACAAGGTATCTTCTACCATCTGGTAGTATCTTGTAATGTCTGTCTCTCTTTGCAATGACATGAACTTCCCCATTTTTTAACCAACCTTTCTTAATTTTATCTAAAAATGCCATTTTATAACTCACCTTCAGTAGTTAAAGCCAAAAAAATATTTAAAAAAACGGGAATTTAAACTTTTCGGATTATAAAAACTTATATAAATATGTTATTCACTCTAAAGTAATAATAGTTTATATAAATATATTACTAAAAAATAAGGAAAATTTTATAAAATGTTGAAATTATTTTAAAGATATGATAACTTATTTTAAAAGAACTTTAAAGGATAATAAACTAAAAAAATTGAAAGAATTTGAAGTAGGATCTTGGATAAATGTGATTAATCCAACGAATGAAGAAATAAACTTTTTATCAGAGAAATTCAGACTTGACAAACAAAACCTTATTTCTGGGTTGGATGAAAATGAAATACCTAGAGTAGAATTTACTAGAAAAGCCACATACATTTTCACAAAAACAATTTTTGAAAATTATGAGTTACAAACGTATCTTATAGTAAAAGGTTATGACTTTTTATTAACTTTATCAAAAAAAGAACCTGATTTTATTAAAAGAATTTTAGAAAATAGAATAAAATTTGTGACAACTCAAAAACTCAAGTGTATTATAAAAATTTTCTACGAAATAAATAAAAAATTTGAATTTTCAACAATAGATATTGTTAAAAAAGTTAGAAGTAAAAAAAGGCTTACAAGTAAATTGAAAGAAAGAGACATAAACGTATTGTTAGAATATGAAGATGTTCTTAATGATTTCGTTTCTTACTATCATTACATAAATCTTTTATATGAAAAAATCGTTAAAAGAATTAAGTTTTTTGAAAGTGATAAAAAGATAATAGAAGATCTTATTATAGATTCTAAAGAAGGCTTTAATTTATGTAAATCTTCTCTGAAAATGATATCTAACATAAGAAATTACCATATGATATTGTTATCAAACAAGTTAAATAGAATAATTACACTACTTACGATATTTACAATACTCATAGCTTCTACAGAAGCAATTTCAGGAATTTTTGGAATGAATGTAAAACTACCTCTTCAAGATCAATACTTAGCATTTTACTATATAGTTATTGTAATGATTTTATCCTGGATAGCTCTCATTTTTTATTTCAAGAAAAAGGATATAATTTAAAGCTTAAATTCTAAAAATTTTTCATGATAACAATTGAGCCACGATTTAAACTAATTTACGATCATCCATTTACTCTTGCTTTCGGTGGTGTAGAAATCTCACTTGAAGGTCCTTACAACATTAAAAAATTAACCAGAGAAATTTCTGATGTTATAAAAGATATAGGGAACTACTTAAAAAGATCTTATGAAATAAAAACCATGGTTGAAATTCCAAAAGAAAACTTGCTTTTAACAAGAATGAAACCTATAAATGCTGAGTTAGATAAAAAATCTCTTGATTTAGACATTAGAGTAATAAAAACCCATGAAGCTGCAAAATACATTAATAATGTTTGCAAACGATTGGTTATTGAAAATAAAGAAAGTGCTATAGTAACTAAAGAAGGGGGTTTTCATATTTTTCACATTCTTAAAAAAGAATTTAATCCAAAATCAACAAAATTTTTGCTGGAAACAATAGAAAATCTTTTATTTGGTTTATTCAATCAAAAATATAATGTGATTAAATCGGAAATAAATCCTTATTATTTAGAACATGATGTGGAAGTTAAGAAACCTTCAAGGGAGTTATATTATTGATTTACAAAAATTTCTGTAGCAACAACTTAAACATTTTTTAGGATTTGAGGTTGGTTCAAAATTTCTTTTTCCTAAAATCAGTTCATAGATTCTATTTATTTTCTCGATAATAAAACTGAACCACTCTTCAGAAAATACATCTTTCCAAACGATAATTCCTTTATCTCTATTCTTTATCATCATATAAATATCTAAAGGTGGTCTGTATTTGTCTTTAAATGCTAAAGAATAAGCTGCTACTTGTGATTTTGCAGACAGAAAAGGGTATTCAATAGGTTTATCATCAATTATTACTATTCCTTCTGGCCCTATTTCTATTGCGTCTACTCTTCCTATTAACCTGAAAGTTGGTGATTTTATGAAAATTTCCCTGCCAACAAATCTTTCTCTTTTTTTAATTGCTCTCCTTATCGCATTTATTATTTCTACGCTTTCTAATCCTCTTGTTTGTCTTTCGAATTTCTTGAATTTTTCATAATGAATTAAAGAACCGTTAACCATTTTTTTAGTTTTAATTTTTACTCCTTTCCAAATAAACTTTAATTGAACTTCACAAAAGGTTTGAATTCCAATCTCTGATATTGGTATCCAAATTTCATTTTTAGAAGCTATATCCATTTAAAAATTTTTGTGTTTTTGATTTAGAAATATTATTGTATTGAAAAATCTATTTTGAAATTAGAAAAAAATAAAATTTTAAATTATAAAATATTATTATGAGTATCGAAACAAATATCAAGCTTGGAAGTTATGTAAAATTTTTTGTAAATTATGAGAAAAGATTTAGAGGAAAAAAGATAAAAAAAGTTGAAATAGCATTTGGTTTTGTAAAAAATAAAAGGGAAAATTATTATGTAATTGACATCGAAAAACCTGAAAATATAAAAAGAAGATATGGCTCTTTAACAATTCATAAAAAAGAGATTCTAGAAGTTTTTCCAGACCTTAGAAAGAATTTGCTATAACTTTGGCTCCAAAATTTTAATAGGATATTTTAGCTTTACTTCTTTTTCACTAACATCAAATATCCTCTTAAACCAATTCCTATTCATTAAATGTCTAATTTCAGATTGTCCAACAGACATTTTTTTAAGACTTCTCAACAAATTTTCATCAAGCTCATCTTTTTTAAGAGAACAGTAATCTTTGAAAGCATTTGAAGCCTCTTCTAGAAATCTTTCCTTTTTAATTGACTTAAAATCATTTTTTCCAAAAACATAAAAAGATGCTAAAATCGTTCTAGCAGTTTTTGATCCATAAAATGTCGGGTGTCTTATTTTTCTTTCACCATCATTTTTGACTTTAAATTTTAAAAGATGCCTATGTTGATAGTCCAACTCTAAAATTTCTTTGCTTTTATAATCTTGAAAGAACTTAGCTAAATCTCTACTAAAAATTAGTAAAGTATAACCATATTTATTTAATTTATATCTCAGAAGATCATTCTCCATATTAACTATTCAATAAATAAACTTTAAATGTCTTAATTAAAATATGGAAAAAATTGTCTTAGAAAAAGGGAAAGATATTGTCAAAAGAACTGAAAAAGCCCTCTCAAAATTAAGACCTAAATTACCTAAAAAGAATTCAAAAATTTTAATAAAACCTAATCTTGTTGAGCCTTTGCCAAAAGATTCTGGAGCTGTTACAAGACCTGAAGTTGTTGAAGGTATAATAAAGTACTTGAATTCTGTTGGAAAATTTGAAATAATAATAGGAGAAGGTTGTGCTTATACCGGAAGGACGAGAGAATGTTTTGAAAAGGCTGATTATTATTATTTAGAGAAAAAATATGATGTTAAAATATTATGTTTTGATGAATTTGATTTTGTCTCAGTCAGACTTAATGGTGAAAAATGGAAAGAAATAAAAGTATCAAGAATTGCTTGTGAGGCTGACTACATAATATCTGCAGCTGTTTTAAAAGAACATGCATATGGCGTTACTCTTTCTTTAAAAAATATGATGGGGGTTCTAGAGCCAAGAGGTTATTATCCAAATAAAAATTATATGCATAGATTTTTTATTTTTAAAAGAGATTGGGCAAAAAAACTTTGTGATTTATTATTAAAATTCAACCCAAATTTAGCAGTAATAGATGGTACTACTGCAATGTTTGGCTCTCACTTATATGGAGAACTCAAAAGAATGGACTTAACAATCGTTGGAGAAAATGCTTTGAAAACTGATATATTTGCTTCTAAGTTACTTGGACATAAAAAAGTTTTTTATTTAGAAGAAGCGTTGAAAAGGGGTTTTTGAAATCCTTTTAGCCGAGATCATAAGAAATTAAAACTTCTTCTTCCTTTTCCTCTAAAAATTTGTTTTTTATAAAATCCCTTAAAATTCTATAAGGGTTAGATTTAAAATTTTTCTTTTCTTTTTTGAACCATTTTTTAAATTCATTATGAATATAAGAAGAGTCTCTTGAAATATCATTTATTTTATTTTTTAATAAGCCTAAGTTATTACTAATAATCTTTTTTAATTCTTTTTTATTCTCTTTATGCTTTAGAAAATGATTCAATAAACCCTTTTCAATAGTTTTATAATCATTTATCTTATATGTTGTTCTGTAAGTGTTTTCTATTGCCACTTCAATTACATTCATTTTTTCAAGTCCACTCAAACCTCTGGCACCTCTCTGAGTAGTAACTATATCATAAAGCATATAAACACAAGGCACCTTTGCAAAAGAAAAAATAATTGGTAATATTTCTCTTTCAGAAAAAGATATGAAACCTTCTTTAGAAATGAATTCTCTTAAATGATAACCACAACTGTAATTACTAATAATCTCTTTTCTTTCTAAATATCTCAATTCATTAGCTTCATTAACAATATCATCTAAACTAACCTTTAATTCAACAAGATTTTTTCTCAAATCCTTATTAATCTCTTCTTCAGTAAGCATCCACCATTTTTTCATATTTAAAATATATTAAGAAAAATTTATAAGATAGATAAAATCGTAAATAATTCATTTATATTATATTTCAGAATATAATCTGGTTTTATTTTTGCCTTTTCTTTATTTCCACCGTATTTTGCAAAAACAGTTTTGAATCCGAGTTTTTTAGCAGGTGCTATATCCCTCTTTAAAGAATCTCCAACCATTAAACATTCCTCTGGTTTTAATTTTAATTTTTTCAGAAGATACAAAAAAGGTTTTATATCTGGTTTAATTGTTTTTGTATCATCGAAAGTTATTACATAATCAAATTTATCTTGAATTTTCATTGCAACCAATCTTATCCATACCTGAATTCTTGGTGCATCTGATAAAATAACTAGCTTGTATTTTTTCTTCAACTTATTCAAAGTAGGAACAACATTTGGATAAGGATACAACAAACCTTCTTTAACTCTTCTATATGCGACTATTCCAGAAGCCATTATTTTATAATCTATTTTCCCTAGAATTTTTTTAAGAAAAACTTGAAATATTCTTTGATATTCTAATCCGTATTTAGAATACAACTCGAATAGAATTTTCATTCCTTCTTTTTTACTTATTTTTAATCCTTCTCTTATCATTGCTTCAATTGCAGCTTCGCAAGATAATCTCTTCATTTTCATGAAGTCTATCAAAGTGTTGTCTAAATCAAAAATAATTGCTTTAATCATAAAAAGAATTTCTATTAAAACTATTTATATAATGAATTTATAATATTAGATTTTTTTCTTTGGTATTTTTTCCATACTTTCTAAATAAATCTTAGATATAGCTTGCTTTATAGAAATTTCATTTTTTATGAGTTTATATATGATAGTATTAACTTCAAGAACTTCGAGTCTTTCTTTTAATTCAGTAATGCTTTCATCAAAATTTTCTGACATGTTCTCTTTAACATTTAGATGTAAACAAATTTAAGTATTAAAATGAAGTAAAAGATTTAAAAGGTTTCTTTTTTAATTATTTATTGGTGGTAAAATGTCTAAAAGGGAAATTGGATATAAAAATAAGCCTGTTTATGTTGTGGACGTTTTGAAAACTGACGATGGAATTTTTTCATGCCCAAATTGTGATTCGATAATAGATCCTAATGATGAAAGTGAAGTAACTTATGAAATACTTGAAATTCATGGGATACTTGATGCTAAAATGAAAATTAAAGAATTGGACTCATTAATTATTGGATGTAAAAAATGTAGGAGTAAAATAAAATTAACAAATCTTCGTAAAAAAGTTGAATATGAAAAGTGAAAATATTTTATTTTTCAGCTATTGCAATTAAAATTTTGCAAAAGTAAATTGTATGAAAAGTGAAACTTTTGCTTTTTCTTGTAACAATTTTTGAAATTAAATTTTAATTGCCAACACCAAAATTTTTAGCTTTGTTTTTGAGTTTCCAAATCCTGCATTTATAAGCACAATTTGAAAATGTAGTTAAATTAGTAGAATCTTTACATGAAAATTCACAATACTCATCAACAACAAAAAGTATACTTTCTACATTATTTGGTTTTAATTTGTTTTCTAATTTTTTAGCAATCAAATATTTATTTTTTAATTCTTCTTCCTTTTCTGTTATAGAATCCATTATGAATCTTTTTATGTTTTCTTTTAACATGATATTAATTAAATTGTAATTTGTAAATTTGGTTTCTAGGTTCGTCAATTTTAGATTTTTTAACTCTGC
>JAFCFQ010000008.1 GCA_017608545.1 Candidatus Aenigmatarchaeota archaeon | reverse complement strand
TTATATAAATATAATTATCTTATAATTCTAAAAATATAGAGTGATTAAATGACTACTTATAACCCTCAAGAAATAGAAAAAAAGATGTTAAAGTTTTGGGAAGATAAAAAATTGGTAGAGAAATCTTTAGAGCTAAGAAAGGGTAATAAAACTTTCTCTTTTATGGATGGACCACCAACAGCTAATAATCCGATGGGAGTTCACCATGCATGGGGAAGAACTTATAAAGATCTTTATTTAAGATTCAAAACGATGCAAGGTTTTGATACAAGAAAACAGCCTGGATTTGATTGTCAAGGATTATGGGTTGAAGTAGGAATTGAAAAAGAACTTGGATTTAAAAACAAAAAAGAAATTGAAAAATATGGAATTGATAAATTTGTGGATAAATGTAAAAAAAGTGTATTGGATTATGTTAAAATTTGGGTGGATTTATCAAAAAAATTAGGAATGTGGATGGATTGGAAAAATCCATACTTAACCATGTCAGATAAAAACATAGAATACGTTTGGTATTTTCTGAAAAAATGTTATGAAAAAGGTTGGCTGTATAAAGGCTTAAAAGTTCTACCTTGGTGTCCAAGGTGTGGAACTTCTTTATCATCTCATGAAGTTTCAAGTGGTTACAAAATAAAAACACATCCAGCAATTTATGTTAAATTCAAAATAAAAGATAAGGATGAATACTTATTAATTTATACAACAACACCTTGGACATTAGTCTCTAATGTTGCTGTTGCTGCAAATCCTGGAGCTGAATACGTTAAAGTAAAAGTTAATAAAGAAAAGTTCATACTTGGAAAAAATCTTTTAGATTCTGTATTTCCTGAAAAAAATTATAAAGTATTAGAAACGTTCTATGGGAGAGAATTAGTTGAACTTCAATATGATAACCCTATGAAAGATTTATTGCCTATTCAATGGAACATAACAGGAAAGGTTATTTTATCTGAAGAATTTGTAAGTATAGAAGAGGGGACTGGTTTAGTTCATATTGCTCCAGGACATGGTCCAGAAGACTATCAATTAGGTTTAGAATATAAACTTCCTATTTTATCTCCAATAGACGAAGATGGTAAATTTACTGAAGATGCTGGCTGGCTTAAAGGAAAAACAGCAAAAGAAGCTAATAAGTTAGTTTTAGAAAAGCTTAGAGAAAGAAACGTTTTATACAAAGAAACAACAATAACTCACAGTTATCCCTGTTGTTGGAGATGTGGTGAAGAATTAATTTATAGAACTGGAGAAGAATGGTTCATATCTACTGAAGAAATAAAACCAAATTTAATCAAAGAAGCTGAAAAAGTCATTTTCTATCCAAGTTGGACCAAAAAAAGTATGTTAGATTGGCTCAAAAATTTAAAGGATTGGAACATTTCTAGAAAAAGATATTATGGTTTACCATTACCATTTTGGATTTGTGAATGTGGTCATTTAGAAGTTATAGGAAGTAAAAAAGAATTGAAGAAAAAAGCCATAAAAGGTTTTGATAAATTAAAAGAGTTGCATAGACCTTGGATTGATGAAGTTATTCTTAAATGTCCTAAATGTGGAAAAGAAATGAAAAGAATTGAAGAAACAGGAGATTGCTGGTTAGATGCTGGTGTTGTTTTCTTTTCAACTTTAAAATATTTAGAAGATAAAAATTATTGGAAGAAATGGTTTCCTGCAGATTTTATAACAGAGATGCATGAACAAGTTAGGCTTTGGTTTTATGCTACTTTATTCGTTTCTGTTACATTAGAAGGTGAAACACCTTACAAATCTGTTCTTGCACACGGAATGATTCTTGATGAAAAACTTAGGGAAATGCATAAAAGTGCTGGAAATGTTATATGGGCAGATGAAGCTTTAGAAAAAATGGGAGCTGATGTAATGAGATGGATGTATTGTAAACAAAATCCAGGACAACCAATGCCATTTGGTTACACTCCAGCCAAAGAAGTTAGAAGGATTTTGAACATTTTATTCAATACTGTTAAATTTTTACAAACATACTATGAAGCAAATAACTTTAAATTGGTAAAACCAAAAGAATTTGATATATCCAGCAAATGGCTATTATCTAGAGTTCAAAGTTTGAAACAAGAAATTACAAAAGATTTAGAAGAATTAAAACCACATTTAGCAGCCAATAAATTAGAAAATTTCTTTTTAAATGATTTATCAAGATGGTATGGACATATAATAAGGGAAGATATAAAACCTGGTGTGAATTCAAAAAATAAACAATCTATGCTTTATACATTTTATATTGTGACTTTAGAAGCATTAAAACTTTTAGCACCATTTATACCATTCGTCACAGAAAGTTTATATCAAGATTTCTTCAAAAAAAACGAGAAAATAGAAAGTATACATTTTTCAGATTGGCCAAAAGTTGAAAAGAAATTGATGAATAAAAAACTAGAAGAAGATATGGAAATTGTTAAAAAAATAGTTGAATTATCTAATGCAATTAGACATGAAAAAGGAATAAAACTAAAATATCCATTAAAAAGTTTGACTGTTAAAGGAAAAAAAGATATTAAGGAAGCTTTTAAAACATTAGAAAATATTGTCAAAAAAATGGCTAATGTTAAGGAAGTTAAATTTGAAACTTCAGAAAAGGAGTTAGAAGTCGTTTTAAATACAGAAACTACACAAGAATTAAAAAATGAATGGTTACTAAGTGAATTAACAAGAAATGTCCAAGCACTTAGAAAGAAATTAGGATTAAAAATAAAAGATAAAGTTACTTTGTATCTACCAGAAGAAGATTTATTTAAAAAATCAAAAGAAATGATAGAAGGATTAACCGGAAGTAAAATAGTTTTTGGAAATATTGAAGGCAAAAGGTCTGAATTTAAGTTTGAAGATAAGAAATATGAATTCGGAATAAAATTTTAACTTTTCTTTTTTTCTACCACGCTAATGATATAACCTGCAATTTTATTCCTAACAACCTTATCATCTATTATTCCTAGCTCTTCCAAAACTTCTTTGTTGTTATCAAAATTTGTACTAAATTTATCTGGAAGTTGTTCTACTAATTTCTCGGCTATGTTCTTTATCCACTTTCCTCTTATTCTCCCCATAATTACCGTAACCTTTTATTCTTATATGTAATAAATAAATTTATGCATTACCTTACTATAAATCCTGTCGGAATATTTATATTTAATGAAAAAAATAAGTTAGTAAAATTTAAATATTTCGACAAAAATCCAGAAGAGATTGCCAAAAAATTAGAAAAATTTGAAAACGGAGAAACTTTTTCAGAACTTCAAGAGATTAAAAATGAATTTAAAGATTTAGTTATAGAACAGCCAAATAAAGCAACAAAATATTTTAGAGAGAATTTTAGAAAAATAGTTTTAGAAAATAAAATTTTTAAAAATGAGGTTGAGCTAAATCAATTTTTAAATTCTGTTCTAATAGCAAAAACAAAATTAAAAATATCTAAAAAAGAAAGAAGGGATAAATTAATAATTCAAACTATTTCTGCTTTAAATGATTTAGAAAAAATTTTAAATACAATGAGTGAAAGGTTGAGAGAATGGTATGGATTACATTATCCTGAACTTAATGTTAAAGATCATGAAAAGTTTGCAGAATTAATTGTTGAACATGGAGAAAGAAGTAATTTTAAAGATTTTAAAATAAGTATGGGAATGGAACTAAAAGAAATTGATGTAAAAATCTTACAAGAATATGCCAAACAATTAAAAGAATTATATGAATTAAAAAAGAAAGTTGAAAAATATTTAGAGAAAATAGTTCCTGAAGAAATACCAAATTTAAATGCTTTACTTGGAAGTACATTAGCTGCCAGACTATTAGCTTTAGCTGGCTCTTTAGAAAAACTTGCAAAAATGCCATCATCTTCGATTCAATTGCTTGGTGCTGAGAAATCTCTATTTAAATTTTTAAAGGATAAAAGAAAGAAAAAACCTCCTAGATTTGGATTATTATTCTTACATCCAGATATCTCGACTTCAAAAAGAGAATTGCAAGGGAAAATTGCAAGAGTATTATCTAGCAAATTAACATTAGCCGCTAGAGCAGATTTTTATACAAAAAAAGATATTTCTAAAAAACTTTTAGAAGATTATAAGAAAAAAGTGAATGAAATTTTAAATTCTTAATTGTTCTCGTCTGTAAAACTTACTTTTTAGTCCCTGTTATTCTTTCGGCTAACTCATAACCACCTGAAACTTCTGGTGCAACTATTATATCTGCTCCTGCTTTTTTAAATTCTCCTTTTGCATCTATAGTATTCACTCTTGTGGCAACTTTTATTCTAGGATTTAAGTCTTTGGCTGTTAAAACTAGAAAAACATTTGCATCATCTTTTCCCATGCAAGCTATTAAACCTTTAGCTTTTTTAATTTGAGCTTTTTTTAAGACATCTTCTTTTAAACAATCCCCATTAATAACTAAAAAGCCTCTTTTCCTCACATGCTTTATAATCTCTGGATTATTATCAATTAAAACTAACTTTTCTCTCATTTCTTTTAACTTTTCTGCAACATGAATACCAACTCTGCCTGCACCGCAAACTATGTAATGATTTTTTATTGATGAAAGTTTTAATGCCATTAAAAAACCTCCTATTATATGTGTTTCGGTTATTAAAGTGACGAATCTATCAAATATACAATAAATTATTCCTAAAATAAGGAATATTAAAGTGACGTAAATTATATTTCCTATGGTTCCTCCACCACCAATTGTTATTATTCTAAATAAAGTAACTTCAAACCCCTTTATAATGTTTGTTCCCGAATATAAACTAATAGATAAGGAAGCAATGAAAATGAGTATAATAACAATTATGAATGCTACTATTACTTCTTTAAACATTTTGTGAGCAGTTTCTTTCATAAAAATCTTAATATTTATTTATTTAACTTAATTTATAAAGTGAGCTAAATGGAAGAAATATTTCCTGAGGTATTTTTAATAAAAAATAAACTCGCAACTAAGAATCCTATTCCGGGATATAAACCATTTGATGAAGAATTGATAAAATTAAATAAAAAGGAATTTAGGTTATGGAATCCAACAAGAAGTAAAGCAGCAGCGGCAATAAAAAAAGGTATAAAAGAGTTTCCAATTAAAAGAGGTAGTAAGATATTATATCTAGGAGCTGCTCATGGCTTTACATGTAGTTTTTTAAGTAATGTTATAGGAAAAGAAGGTATAATTTATGCTATAGAATTTTCTGAAAGATGTTTTAAAGAATTGATACCTTTATGCTCTAAGTACAAAAATATAATCCCCATAATTGCAGATGCAAGAAAAATAGAAGAATATTTTTGGATAGAAAAAGTTGATATTGTTTATTGTGATATTGCTCAACCAGATGAAACAGAAATTGCAATAAGAAATTGTAAAGAATTTTTAAAACCTAATGGCTATCTGATGCTAGCAATAAAATCTAGAAGTATAGATGTTACTAAATCTCCTAGAGAAGTTTATAAAAATGAGATAAAAAAATTGAAAGAGTCTGGATTTAAAATAATAGATTGGAAAACTTTAGACCCGTATGAGCGTGCTCACGCATTTATTATAGCAAGATTTTAAACTTTTAGAAATTCTAGCAGTTTATTTTTTCCTAAATTTAAAACATTTTTATAGTCTGACGCATAATTAACCGAAATCCATCTATCTACAAGAAAAACAGCAACTTTATTCTGTCTAACTAATCTAGGAACAATTTCATGTTCTGGATGAGTAAATTTGTCTAAAGAAACATTTTTAAATTCTTTCATTGCTTCTGGTAAAAATAACATCATTCCCGTATTAGTATAATGATTATCTATGAGAGGAAGTTCTGGTTTCTCTTTAAAATATTTTAACTCAATTACATCTCCTATTTTTCTTGTTATACCTATTCCGAACGGGTTTGGGGCATGTTTTGCCATTACCATTATCAAGGATTTACCTTTTCTTTCAACATCAAAAGCATAATCATATAGTTCTTTAATATTAATGGGTATCAAATCATCTGGATGAGACATTAAATAAGAAGCTTCTACATCTATAATTCCATTTTCTATTCCAAGTTTTATTACACCAGCCCTTCCTAATGGTCTAGGTTCTATTATGAAAGATGTTGAAATGTTAAATTTATTTTTTAATTTTTCTATATACTCTTGAACTAACTTAGATTTATGCCTTAAAGTAAAAATATATTCAGATATTATTTTAGATTTTAACAAAGGTTGTAAATGGAACCATAATAAAGGATAATCTTCTATCGGAGCTAAAGGTTTTGGACCATTAAAAATTTCCCTTAATCTTGTTGATTCTCCACCAGCATGAATTATTGATTTTATCATAAAAGAAATTAGAAAATATAATTTAAATGTTTTAGTAATATTTAATTTATTATGCATAGAAAACCTACTTTGGTTATAAGAATAAGAATATTATCTTTATTAAAGAAAATACCAATGAATTCTTTTGAACTTTCTCAAAGAATAGGATGTTCTTTAGAAAGAGTAGAAGAACAATTAAAATATCTTGAAGAAAAAGGTAGAATTGAAAAAATACACTCTGAAAAGTTTAATGAAGACTTCTGGAGATTGAAAAGATAGATAACAATCATTTTTCATTCAAAATGCTTTCGATACTGCTAAAAGCTTACCTCTTTTGATTGTGCATATTTTAACATTCGACATTCACTTTTTTTAGTCACTCGTTAAATCTATTATTTGGTCTTCTGTTGGTGGTTTTACATTAGGAAGAACTTCTATTGTATCAGGTGCTTTTAATCCTGTTGGAAATCCTAATGAAGGATATCTTGGTTTACCTGCTAATAATTCTAGATATACTGGCCATTCATAATTTTTTACATATTCTTGTTCTATAACTTTTCTAAGATTCTTTGCTGGAACTTCAACTATTGTCAATATCTCATCACCTAACTTTATCTTTTCACCTGATGGGGAAATATCTACAACTTTTGCTTGATAATTTCCTAAATCTGATTTTACTGAATCAAAATCTGTTTCAGGACTTAAATAAAGACGAACTCTAACTGGCATTTCTTCTCTTCCTAGTTCTTTTGCTTGGGCCATACGAGCTTTTACATAAAGTAGTTTTGAACCTTTTAGTCTCATAAATATATTACTGTGAACAAAGATTTAAAAAATATTAATTTTTCTGCCTTAGCAAAAACTCTATCTAGAAACATTCCATACTCTTAAAAATCTCTTTAGCCAATTCGCTTCGGAATTTGATGCGGAGGGCAGGATTTGAACCTGCGAACCCACTAAGGGACAAGGTCTTGAGCATCGCTTATCATCTTGAATCAAAGTTCAAGACTTATCTTGCGCCTTTGACCAGACTTGGCTACCTCCGCTTGTTGAAAAATAATTTTCATAATAATATAAAAGTTAGCTTTTTATGTAAGAACTAAAAATTATGAATCATGAAAAGACCGTTTGAATTGCAAGAAGGTGAAAAAATAATTAAAGAGATTAAACCGTTACCTACATTAAAATGGTATTTCTTTTGGAAATTTGCCATAGGATTTTTCTTTTTTCTATTAATCCTCACTTGGGTATCATTTACTCTTCTCTCTTCCTTTGTATCACCGATATCTATTTTCTTTTCAATTATAATAATCATTATAACACTTTACCTAGTGGTAAACAATATGTATAAATATCAACACTACTGGATAACCAACAAAAGAGTGTTATATAGAAGTGGATTCCTTGGATACACTATCAGTTCTATTCCATTAGAAAGAATATCAGATGTTATTGTGTCTAGAACTTTTTTGGAAAGGATTTTTGGATTTGGAAGCGTTCTTGTACAAAGTCTAGCTGGACAAATAACTTATGGTAGAAGATTAGGTGCAGAAGGTTCTTTGCTAGCTGTTCCAGATCCTGAAGGAACACAGAAATTAATATTCGAACTGATAAAAAAGAAAAGAAAAAGTGAGCATCTAACAATGTGAAAAAATGAGAACACAAAAATTTCTTGAATTGCAAGAAGGTGAAAAAATAATTAAAGAGATTAAACCGCTAGTTGAATTGAAATGGTATTTCTTTGGGACATTCATTATATTTTGGCTGTTATTTTTTATAAGTTTTTCTTTAATATTTCCTTTGGTGATTTTAGAAACAATTGCAACGATTATAATAAATAAAACAATACCATTGGGGTTTCTTGTGGGTGTATTTATTATGATTGGTCTTTCTATTTCAATTCCAATAATGTGGCTTATTATAGAAAATATTTACAAACACAGATATTATTGGATAACTAACGAAAGAGTTATATGTAAATATGGTATATTAGGTTATAGAATATTATCTCTTCCATTAGAAAGAATTTCAGACGTAATAATAACAAGAAATTTTCTAGAGAGAATTTTCGGATTTGGAAGCATGCACATTCAAAGTTTGGCAGGTCAAATAACACCTGAAATATCTTTTCAAGCGATTCCAGATCCTGAAGGAACACAGAAATTAATATTCGAACTGATAAAAAAGAAAAGAAAAACTGAAAAATTGTCTTTCTAATCACAAATCGTGTGGTCTTATTGTAGATCTTCTATTTTTCTTTGCTCTTATAGAAGCTGTTTTTACAATTTCTTCAACTTTCTTGTCCAAAGCATCATAAAAGTCTCCTGAAAATCTCATTCCTTTTACAACAGATTTTACTTTTGATCTAACTATCAAAGCCATCATATCACCTCTAAAAGACTAATATTTTATATATTTAAAAAGGTTTTGGTTTTTATTAGAAATATATTAAGTTATAAATAAATAATAATTATGGCACAAAATCTTATATTAAATAAAGAAGATGCAAAAAGAATAAATGAAAAAATAGTTGAAAAATCAATTTCTCGTAAAAACAAAGATCTTAAAAAGGGATTAAGACTTTTAGCTCACCAATATGCAATGGGCATAGAACCTGAAAAAGTTTTTAAAAGATTTACAGAAGATTATCCTTCACTTTCAGAAATGGGAAAAAAAATTTTTAAAAGCATCAGCAAAGGCTGCAGGTTATGAAGACCCTGAGAAAATTAAAGATGATGGAGAATATAGAACTAGACTATTAGAAGTATTTGAAGAGATAAAACCAAAACTACTCACTTATTGCGAACGATGCAAAGCGTATCATGCGTCAGGAATACATTAAATATTCATTTATTTTACTCATTTTTTACAAATTTTTCTCCACCTGAAAAGTCTTTGTCTTTTAATAATTCTTTTGTTATTTTTATTATTCTTAAAGGTGTTACAGCCGTTATACTATATGTCGTCCCCTTTTTTATTAAAATTGTTTTCCCAAATCCAAACTCATATTTTGAATTGTTTATCTCAAAAACTGCTATTCCATCATCTATATAGAATATCATATCATTCTCTGCTGTTTGTTTTTCCAATGTTTTATCTGTATTAATATTCAAAAAACTACCTGTAAACCAATCTTCTTGTGCAAATATAATTTCGCTGCCAAAATTGGTTTTCTTCGGTTTTCTCATGCTTATCACAAAACCTTTAAGGATTAGATATAATATTTTTAAATAATTCATTTTTCTTTTCTTTTCTAGCATCAAGGTAATTTACGGTAGCAGTACCAAACTCTTCACCAAAAGTAAGAGAGTAATAAAATAAACTTAAATCAAAGTTTCCTGTAGCTATACCTATTAGCCCAGAAACTCTAGCAGTTGCAAGTCCAACAACAAGAGTATATCTTAATTTTTTCTGTTCTTTAAATAAATCACTATAAACCCATTCTCCTATACCTGGAACAAGCATTGTTGCATATTTATTTTTACCATGAGTTATTTTTTCAGATAAAGATTTCAACCACCTGGGTTTTCTCATAGAGATTATTTATTAGATAAAAAATTTAAAATATGAGTATTTTAAAGTTCTTTTCATTCTTTCTACAAAAAATCACAATATGCCCCCGATGGGATTTGAACCCATGTTAGTGGCTAGCCTCACTCATCTTTTTATCGTATCCTTCGAAAA